>NZ_JBEXTV010000005.1:0-202506 GCF_040628835.1 Streptomyces sp. NPDC006134
TTCGTCTTTTGTCGTGTGGGGTGCCGGCTGGTGGGCTGTGCTAAGCTCTACTTCAGCTCGGCGGGGGGGGGGCCCCCGCCTCCCGGAACGTTCCGTCGGCGGGCGCCCAGGGGTCGTAAACCAGTCAGGACGGTGAAGGAGCCGGTTCACGAGGGGTGGGGGAGGCGGCCGGAATCGGCGGCCGTTCCCGTTCACGCGGGTGAAGGGCCGGGGAGGGGAGAGGGAGAGAGGGGAGAGAAGGGGGAGAGGGAGGGAAACGGATGGCGGACAGGGGACGGAGAGGGGCGGGCGGGGGCGTCAGTGGATGATGCCGGTCCGCAGGGCCACCGCGACCATGCCGGCCCGGTCGCCCGTGCCGAGTTTGCGGGCGATGCGGGCGAGGTGGCTCTTGACGGTCAGCGCGGACAGGCCCATGGAGACGCCGATGGCCTTGTTCGACTGGCCTTCGGCCACCAGCCGCAGCACCTCGACCTCGCGGCCGGACAGCTCGCGGTAGCCGCCCGGGTGGCTCGGAGCACCCGGGGGGCGGCGGTGCAGGCGGGCGGCGGCGGCGCCGATCGGGGCGGCGCCCGGCCGGGTGGGGAGCCCGACGTTGGTGCGGGTGCCGGTGACGACGTATCCCTTCACACCGCCCGCGAGGGCGTTGCGTACGGCGCCGATGTCGTCGGCGGCGGACAGGGCGAGCCCGTTGGGCCAGCCCGCGGCGCGGGTCTCCGACAGCAGGGTCAGGCCGGAGCCGTCGGGCAGGTGGACGTCGGCGACGCAGATGTCGCGGGGGTTGCCGATGCGGGGACGAGCCTCCGCGATGGACGAGGCTTCGATGACATCGCGTACACCGAGCGCCCACAGATGACGGGTGACGGTCGAGCGAACGCGCGGGTCGGCCACGACCACCATGGCGGTCGGCTTGTTCGGGCGGTAGGCGACCAGGCTTGCGGGCTGCTCGAGGAGAACGGACACCAGGCCTCCTGGGGTGGGGGGACGGGACCGGCTCGTGGGGGAAGAAGCCGGGACGAAACGTGCTTTCAAGGTCACAGTGGTCTTCGGCAGCGAACCCGCCCGCCTTTAGAGAATGATCACGATTCGGTGAGTAACAATCCGAGCAATTCGGACACGCGGTCGATCATTCGAAGACCGAACGGTTTCGCTCTGCGTCGTTAAGCGGTCGAAAGTGGCCGTATCGACAAAGTGACGTGATCTTTGGCGTGACTTCTGCCGGGCGCGGGAGAGGGAGGGAAGGGGCTGGTGTCGCCGGCGGTACCGGGGGCAGTGGGGACACCGGGGCGGGCCGGGGCGGGAGCCGTGCGGGCGGCGCCGGGCCGGAGGCGAGGGGTGACGGGGGAGGGGAGGGGCGGGGAGTGGCGTGCGACCGGGCCGGGGAGGCCGGCTACCGGGACTGCGGCCCGCGCCGCTGCGGCAGCGTCACCACCGAGGCGTCGCCCGGTCCGGCCGGCGGCAGCCCCGCGACCTGGGCCAGCAGATCGCACCAGGAGGCCAGGTGGGCGGCGGTGTCCGGCGCCCCGCCCAGGCCCTCGCGCGGTGTCCAGGAGGCGCGGATCTCGATCTGCGAGGCGGACGGGCGCGCCGCGAGGCCGCCGAAGTAGTGGGAGCTCGCGCGCGTGACCGTGCCGCTGGGCTCGCCGTACGTCAGGCCGCGCGCCTGCAGCGCGCCGGTCAGCCAGGACCAGCACACCTCGGGCAGCAGTGGATCCGCCGCCATCTCCGGCTCCAGCTCCGCGCGCACCAGCGTCACCAGCCGGAAGGTGCCCCGCCAGGCGTCGTGGCCGGCCGGGTCGTGGAGCAGGACCAGCCGCCCGTCGGCCAGGTCCTGGTCGCCGTCGGCGACCGTGGCCTCCAACGCGTACGCGTACGGCGCGAGCCGCTGCGGCGGACGCGTCGGCTCCACCGCGATCTGCGGCCGCAGCCGCGCGGCCCGCAGCGCCTCGACCGCGGCCTTGAAGGGCGGCGGCGCCGGCGCCGTGCCCCCATGCCGGACGTCCCCCTCGGTGCCCTTCGGGTCGTCCATTCCGCCAGCGCCGTCCGACATTCGTCCCTGAGCCGCAGCCATGCGGGGAAGATTAAGCGGAACGGGGCCCCGGCGCGGGGAGGGACACCCGCGTCCGGGCGCGATGTCCGGATCACGCGGCGCGCGGGCCGAAAACCCCGCGCGCCCTGACCGCCGGGACCGCGGTCCGCCGTTGTCACAGGGACGTGCGAGACTTTCCGTCGTGAGTGCCAACGACAGCCCCGCGGGCAAGCAGCCGACAGCCACGTACGAGTCCGCCTTCCTCAAGGCGTGCCGGCGCGAGCCGGTGCCGCACACGCCGGTGTGGTTCATGCGGCAGGCCGGGCGCTCCCTGCCGGAGTACCGCAAGGTGCGCGAGGGCATCCCGATGCTCGAGTCCTGCATGCGGCCGGAGCTGGTCACCGAGATCACCCTCCAGCCGGTGCGCCGGCACGGCGTGGACGCGGCGATCTACTTCAGCGACATCGTCGTCCCGCTCAAGGCGATCGGCATCGACCTCGACATCAAGCCCGGCGTCGGCCCCGTCGTCGAGCGCCCGATCCGCTCCCGCGCGGACCTGGCACAGCTGCGCGACCTGACCCCCGAGGACGTCTCCTACGTCACCGAGGCGATCGGTCTGCTCACCCGCGAGCTCGGCGCCACGCCGCTCATCGGCTTCGCGGGCGCCCCTTTCACCCTGGCGAGCTACCTGGTGGAGGGCGGCCCGTCCCGCAACCACGAGCACACCAAGGCGCTCATGTACGGCGACCCGCAGCTGTGGGCCGACCTGCTCGACCGCCTCGCCGACATCACCGCCGCCTTCCTGAAGGTGCAGATCGAGGCCGGCGCGAGCGCGGTCCAGCTCTTCGACTCCTGGGTCGGCGCCCTCGCCCCCGCCGACTACCGGCGCTCGGTCATGCCCGCCTCGGCGAAGGTCTTCCAGGCCGTCGCCGGATACGGGGTGCCGCGCATCCACTTCGGCGTCGGCACCGGCGAGCTCCTCGGCCTGCTGGGCGAGGCGGGCGCCGACGTCGTCGGCGTCGACTGGCGCGTGCCCCTGGACGAGGCCGCCCGGCGCGTCGGCCCCGGCAAGGCCCTGCAGGGCAACCTCGACCCCGCCGTCCTGTTCTCCTCCCCGGAGGCGGTCGAGGCCAAGACCCGCGAGGTGCTGGACGCGGCGGCCGGCCTGGAGGGCCACGTCTTCAACCTCGGCCACGGCGTCCTGCCGACCACCGACCCGGACGCGCTGACCCGCCTCGTGGAGTACGTCCACACCCGGACGGCCCGCTGACCGGGCGACCGGTGGAGCACGTCCGCATCCGGAGGGCCCGCTGACCGGGCGACCGGTGGAGCACGTCCGTATCCGGGCGGCCGGCTGACCGGACCGCTGGAGCACGTCCGCGTCCGGGTGGCCTGCTGACCGGACCGCTGGCGTGCGTCCGCATCCGGGCGGCTCACCGACCTGCCCGTGGAGCCGGTCCGTGAGGTCCGCGCCGTCTGCCGGACGCGGGCCCCACGGCCCGGCGGTCGGTTTCGTGTACGGTCGGGTCGGTATCGTGCGGTCGCTCCCGTCTTCGACCGCTGTGGTGCCCCGGTGAACCCACGCTCCGCGCCGCCGCCCGCATCGCCGGGCCGGTGCGGCGACGGCGGGTGCCCCGAGGGCAGGGCAGGTGCCGGAGCGCAGGAGGTGAACGGCGGTGGCCGAGCAGGACGGAGAAGGTCGTACCGCCGGTGCCGCTCCGGAGCGCACGCCCCGGACGCGCAACCCGCGCGGGCAGGGTGAGCGGCTGCGGGAGGAGATCCTGCGGGCCGGCGGGCGTCTCCTGGAACAGGTGGGCAGCGAGGACGCCCTGTCGCTGCGTGCGGTGGCCCGGGAGGTCGGCATCGCCACCCCGAGCATCTACCGCCACTTCTCCGACAAGACCGAACTGGTGTGGACGGTCCTGGCGGAGCACTACGAGCGCCTGGCCGAGGTCATGGCCGAGGCCGACGCCTCGGCGCCCGAGGACGACCCGCTGGCCGGGCTGCGTGCCCGACTGGGCGCCTACTGCCGTTTCGCGGTGGCCAATCCGGCCAAGTACCGCCTGATGTGCGAGACCTGGCAGACCCCCGTGGAGGACGAACGCCTCCACGGCCACCCGGCCGGGCTGCTGCTGCGTGGCCTGGCCCGGGCGCTGGAGCGCTGCGAGGACGCCGGGTGGCGGGTGCGCGGAACGCGCGCGGAAGCCCCGTACCTCCTGTGGTGCTCGCTGCACGGGCGGATCACGCTGTGGCAGGTCATGCCCCGTCAGAAGGATCCGGCGCGGCTGGACCGGTTCGTGGACGAGCTGCTGGGCCTGCTGCTGGAGCGCTGAGCCGGGCGGGCGCCCGCCGGCCGCTGCCCTCGCCCGCTGGCCACTGCCCCCGGTCGTTGCCCTCGCCCGCCGGTCACTGCCGCCCGTCACTGCGACCTGCCGCCGCCGTCGGCCGTCACCATCGGCTGCGCCGGTGCTGCGGCAGCCCTCCCCCACCCCCGCTTCCCGTGGCCGTACGGAGTTTTCCCGTGGCCGTACGGCGGTCTCCGCGCGGCCCCCGGGGGAACACCGCCCCGCCTGCCCGCGATGCCCAACTTCCTTGCAACCGCCCGGATTTCACGCTTCCTTCACTGGTCGGGGCCGTGTCGCGCTCTAGGGATACACGTGTAAGCTAACAACCGTTAGCCCAAGTCCTTCCCCCCCACAAGGAGCGGCATGTCCACCACCGCACCCTTCCCCCCGCTGCCCACCAAGCCGCCGTCCGGCTGCCCCTTCGACCCGCCCGAGGGCCTGACGCGGCTGCGCCTGGAGGAGCCGCTGTCCAAGGTCACGCTGGACGACGGCAGCTGGGCCTGGCTCGCCACGCGCTACGCGGACATCCGGGCGATCCTCGGCGACCAGCGCTTCAGCTCCGACACCTCCACCCCGGGTTACCCGGTCAGCGGCATGACCGGCGGCAGCCCCCGCCCGGACGCCGCGCGCGGCTTCATCCGCATGGACCCGCCGGAGCACACCCGGCTGCGCCGCATGGTCACCCGCGACTTCATGGTCAAGCGGGTCGAGGCGCTGCGCCCCACCCTCCAGCGGCTCACCGACGAACTGTGCGACGAGATGGAGCGCGTCGACCGCTCCGAGCACCCCGTCGACCTCGTCCAGGCCCTCGCCCTGCCGCTGCCCTCGCTCGCCATCAGCCTGCTGCTCGGCGTCCCCTACGAGGACCACGACACCTTCCAGCGGCTGACCGGCACCCTGCTGTCCCGTGAGACCGGCGAGGAGGAGCGCGCCCCGGCCCGTGCCGAACTCCTCGCCTACATCGACGGCCTGGTGCGCTCCAAGGTGGCCGAGCCGGGCGACGACATCCTCAGCCGGCTCGCCACCGAGCAGTACGCCCAGGGCGAGCTGACCCACGAGGACCTCGTCGCCTTCGCCGTCCTGCTGCTGGTCGCCGGCCACGAGACGACCGCCAACATGATCGGCCTGAGCGCCCTCTCCCTGATGCTCGACCCCGAGACCGCCGGCCGGCTGCGCGAGGACCCCTCCCTGGTCCGCGGCGCCGTCGAGGAACTGCTGCGCTTCCACAGCATCATCCGCAACGGCCCGCGCCGCGCCGCCCTGGAGGACGTCGAGGTCGGCGGGCAGCTCATCCGCAAGGGCGAGGGCGTCATCGTCGCCGTGCCCTCCGCCAACCGCGACGAGACCGTCTTCCCCGACGCCGACCGGCTGGACATCTGCCGTCCCAACGCCCAGCACCACGTGGCCTTCGGCTACGGCATCCACCAGTGCCTCGGCCAGGCCCTGGCCCGCGCGGAGCTCCAGGTCGTCATCACCACGCTGCTGCGCCGCTTCCCCACGATGCGCCCCGCCGTGCCGGTGGAGGAGATCCCCTTCCGCACGGACATGGTCATCTACGGCTGCCACGCCCTGCCGGTCACCTGGTGACCTCGCCCCCTGCCCCTCTCCCCACCCATCCCCCCACCCTCATCGAAGGAGTCCCCTCATGAACATCACCATCGACGAGGCGAAGTGCTGCGGTGCCGGCCAGTGCGTGCTGGTGGCCCCGGAGGTCTTCGACCAGCGCGACGAGGACGGCATCGTGGTGCTGCTGAACGCCACCCCGGACGCCGATCAGCACGCCGCCGTCCGTGACGCCGCCACCATCTGCCCGGCCGCGGCCATCCAGGTCCACGAATGAGCGCCGCCCGCCCCCGCATCGCCGTCGTCGGCGCGTCGGCGGCCGGACTCGCCGCGGCCGAGGGGCTGCGCCGCCTCGGCTGGGACGGCGCGATCACCCTCGTCGGTGACGAGCCGCACCTGCCGTACGACCGGCCGCCGCTGTCCAAGCAGGTGCTGTCCGGCGCGTGGGAGCCCGAGCGCACCGCGCTGCGGGACGCCGGACAGATCGAGGGCCTCGACCTCGACCTGCGGCTGGGCACCCGGGCCACCGCCTACGACCCGGCCCGGCGGGAGGTCACCCTGGACGACGCCGAGCGCACCGTCCTGACCTGCGCGGGCGTCGTCGTCGCCACCGGGGTGCGCGCCCGCACCCTGCCCGGCACCGAGGGCGTCGAGGGCGTGCACGTGCTGCGCACCCTGGAGGACGCGCTCGCCCTGCGGCGACGGCTCGCCGAGCCGGGCCGGCGCCTGGCCGTCGTGGGCAGCGGTGTCCTCGGCGCCGAGGCCGCCGCCGCGGTCCGCGGACTCGGGCACCACGTCACGCTCGTCGGCAGCCAGGACACGCCCATGGAACGCGTCCTGGGCCGAGAGGTCGGCGAACTGCTCGCCGAGGTCCACCGCGGCCACGGCGTCACGCTGTACCCGGGCGCCACCGTCACCGCGATCGCCACCCGCGACGGCCGGGCGACCGGGGTCGAACTGGCCGACGGCACCACCGTGGAGGCCGACGACGTCCTGCTCGCCATCGGCTCCGAACCGGCCGTCGACTGGCTGCGCGGCCCCGCCGCCGAGGCCGCCGGCCTGGACCTGTCCGACGGTCTCGGCTGCGACCGGTACTGCGCCGCCGCGCCGGGCCTCTACGGCGCCGGAGACGTCGCCCGCTGGTACCACCCGGGGCTGGACCGGCGGATCCGCGTCGAGCACCGGATGAACGCCGGCGAGCAGGGACTGGCCGCCGCCCGCAACCTCCTCGCCGAGCTGGACGGCGAACGCTTCGGCCCGCGCCGTCCGTTCGAGCCGGTCCCGTACTTCTGGTCCGACCAGTACGACCTGAAGCTGCACGCCTACGGCGTCCTCGCCGGCGCCCGGCGGGTCCAGGTGCTGCGCCTGGACAAGGACCCGCTGCGCCTGGCCGCCCTGTACGGCGACGAGGACCGCGTCACCGGCGTCCTCGGCATCGGCCTGACGCCCCGTCAGGCCCGGGGGCTGCGGCCGCTCGCCGCCGCACCCGGCCCGTGGGAGGAGGCCGCCGCGCGGCTCACGGAGACGGTCGCCGCCTGAGCCGCCGACGGTTCCGACGTCTCCGCCGGCCCGCGGCGCGGCCCGGTCCCGGGGCCCTGGGCGGCCGGATGCTCAGGGCCCCGGGACCGCTCGCCGGAGCGTCCGCCGGCCTTTTCCGGCCGCAGCCGGCCCCGTTCGGATCCAGAAGGGCGCCGGGGGCACCTCGTCGGCCCCGTCGGCGGTCAGGCCCGTGCCGGGGGAGCGGTCGCTGAGCCAGGCGAGGAGGTCGGCCTGGTGCCCGCTGACCGTGAGGCCGCCGGTCCCCAGGGCGCGGACGAGGCCGGTGTCGGTGGCCTCCAGGCGCAGGGGGGGTGTCCGGGCGGCGGGCGAGTGCCTCGGCGATGTCGTCGATGATCCACCGGGCGGCGTCGGCGGGGATGTCGCGGAAGCCGTAGCCGGCGTCCAGGTCGGCGTGGTGGATCTCCAGTTCGCGCAGCCGGGTGGAGACCAGGGTCGCGGGTGTGCGCAGCTCCCCGGTGCGCATCCGGACCTCGGCGTGCCAGGCCGCCGGGGGCAGGGTCCGCACCGCCTCCTCGAAGCGGGCGGCGGTGCCGAGGGCGTCGGCGACGAGGTCGGCGACCCGCCGCCCGGCCCCGGCCTCGATCTCGGCGGCCCGGGCGTCCATGCTCGCGTACTGCGGTGTCTCCACGCCGGTACGCGCCCAGGTGGGCAGCCGGCAGAGGCTGTCCGCGGCGCGTGCGACATGGGTGATGACGTGGCCGCGGGTCCAGGGTGGTACCCGGGTGCCGCCCTGGACCTGTGCGTCGGTGAGGGAGGTGACGGTGGCGACGAACCGGTCGGTGGACGCGGCGATCGGGGCCAGGATTCCGAGATCCTGCACGACACCCCCTGTTGTGTATCCGAATGGCGGAAATAATTATTCTTTGAGCGGAAATTAGCTCGACCGTAGGCAGAGCGCTTCCGCAGCGTCAACCGGCGCACCACGCCGAGGAGCCGAGGGAAACGGCCTGGGCAGCACAGCGGCACGCCGGCGAAGAGCGGTGCCTCCCGGACGCGGGCCGCGGGCTCCCGGCCCTACCAGGCCCGCCGCGCCTGCCGTCCGAAGAGGATGCCGCGCGGTTCCGGTGGCGGGGGCGTGCCGGGCTTGAGCGGCCAGGCGAGGAGCATGCCGGCCACGAAACCGACCACATGCGCCACATAGGCGACCGTGCCGGCGGCGGACACGCCCTGCCCGGCGGAGTAGAACGCCTGGAGGACGAACCACAGGCCCAGCACGATCCAGGCGGGCAGCCGCAGCGGCAGGAAGATCAGGAAGGGGACGAGGACCCACACCCGCGCCCTCGGATACAGCACCAGGTACGCGCCGAGCACGCCGGCGATCGCCCCGGAGGCGCCGATCAGGGGTGTGGTGGAGCTGGGGTTCGTGAGTGCGAATCCGTACGCGGACGCGTAGCCGCACACGCCGTAGAAGAGCAGGAACCGCAGGTGGCCCATCCGCTCCTCGATGTTGTTGCCGAAGATCCACAGGAAGAGCATGTTGCCCAGCAGGTGCAGCCAGCTGCCGTGCAGGAACATCGCCGTCAGGACGCTCAGCTCGGGGGACTTGTCGTAGCCGGGCGGGGCGATCACACAGCCCGGTCCCCGCGGGCCCAGCCCGACGTCGCCGGTGGGCACCAGTCGCGGCATCCGGTGGTGGACCAGCTCCTGCGGCACCGCCGCCCACTGGTCCAGGTACGCCTGGAGGTGACAGAGCTGGGCCAGGCTGCCGTCGCCGGTCACCGAACCGGCCATGCCGGGCATCGTCAGGAACACCACGAAGTTCGCGGCGATCAGGGCGTACGTCACCCAGGGCGTGCCGCGCACCGGGTTCACGTCATGAACGGGAATGACCACGAGGGACATGTGCCCGCCGGGCGGCGGGCGAATCGGTGAACCCTCCGGAAGAGGATCATCCCCGGCCTCACATCCCGGTCTCCCCTCCCCGGTCTCCCCTCCCTGGTCTCCCCTCCCCGGTCTCGTACGCCGACAGCCTCAGACCCCGGCCTCCCGCGCCTTCGCCGCCGCCTTGCGGGCCGCCACCAGCACCGGGTCCCACACGGGGGAGAAGGGCGGCGCGTACCCCAGGTCCAGGGCCGTCATCTGCTCCACCGTCATGCCCGCCGTGAGGGCCACCGCCGCGATGTCGACCCGTTTGCCCGCGCCCTCCCGGCCGACGATCTGGACGCCGAGGAGGCGGCCGGTGCGGTGTTCGGCGAGCATCTTCACCGTCATGGGGGAGGCGCCCGGGTAGTAGCCGGCGCGGCTGGTCGACTCGATGGTGGCCGTCACGAACCGCAGCCCCGCCCGCCGCGCGTCCTTCTCGCGCAGCCCCGTGCGGGCGATCTCCAGGTCGCAGACCTTGCTGACGGCGGTGCCGACCACGCCGGGGAAGGTGGCGTAGCCGCCGCCGACGTTGGTGCCGACGACCTGGCCGTGCTTGTTGGCGTGGGTGCCGAGCGCGATGTGCCGCTCCTGGCCGGAGACCAGGTCGAGGACCTCGACGCAGTCGCCGCCGGCCCAGATGTTCCCGTGCCCGCGCACCCGCATCGCCCGGTCCGTGAGCAGCCCGCCGTGCGCGCCGAGCGGCAGCCCCGCCGCCGCGGCCAGCGAGGTCTCCGGGCGTACGCCGATGCCGAGCACCACCACGTCGGCCGGGAACTCGGCGTCCCGCGTGACCACCGCCCGCACCCGCCCGTCGTCCCCCGTGAGCAGCCCGGTGACCTCGGCGTCGTTCACCATGGTGATGCCCATGCCCTCCATGGCGTCGTGCACCAGGCGCCCCATGTCCGGGTCCAGGGTCGCCATCGGCTCCCTGCCGCGGTTGACGACCGTCACCTCGTAACCGCGCTTGATGAGCGCCTCCGCCATCTCCACGCCGATGTAGCCGGCGCCGACGACCACCGCGCGACGGCCGCGCGTGCGGGCCAGCGTGTCCAGGAGCGCCTGGCCGTCGTCGAGGGTCTGCACGCCGTGCACCCCGGGCGCGTCGACGCCCGGCAGGTCCGGGCGGACCGGTCGCGCGCCGGTCGCGATCACCAGATCGTCGTACGACGTCCAGGACTCGGCCCCGGAATCGACGTCCCGCGCGCGTACCCGCCCGCCTTCCACGTCGATCGCGGTGACCTCGGTGCGCAGCCGCAGGTCGATGTCGCGCGCGCGGTGCTCCTCGGGCGTGCGGGCGATCAGCCGGTCCCGGCCGGGGACGTCACCGCCCACCCAGTAGGGGATGCCGCACGCCGAGTACGAGGTGAAGTGGCCGCGTTCGAACGCCACGATCTCCAGCTCGCCGGGGCCCTTCATCCGGCGTGCCTGCGACGCCGCGGACATGCCCGCGGCGTCGCCGCCGATCACGACCAGCCGCCGCCTCGCACCTCGCGTGTCACTCGTCCTCATGTGCATGCTCCTACCCATGCGGACACGCTACGGGGACGGGGCGCGCCTGGTCCTCCCTCAGTCCTGTCCGTCCCCGTCGGCGGTGCGGCGCGGCAGCCGCGGGCGTACCAGCCGCAGCCACAGCAGCACGAGCAGCGCCGCCACCGCCGTGAACGGCAGCACCGCGCCGAGCGCCACCGCCAGCCAGCGCAGCATCGTCACGAACGCGTCCCAGCCGCCCGCCACGGCGTCGGTGAAGCCGGGGTCGTCGTCCTCCGCGGCTTCCTTCACCGGTGTCTCGGTCAGGGACAGGGTGATGGTGGCCAGGGTTGTGCGGTCCTTCAGGGATGCCTGCCGGGCCAGCAGCGACTCCAGTTCGGCCTGGCGGGAGCTCAGTTCGCCCTCCAGGGTCACCACGTCGCTCAGCTTCGTGGCCCGGTCCATCAGCGCGCGGATGCGGGCCACGCTGGCGCGCTGGGAGGCGATGCGGCTCTCCACGTCCACGACCTGGTCGGTGACGTCCTCGGCCTTGGCGTCGCGCTCGAGGAGCTTCCCGGCGCCCTCCAGGCCGGCGAGGAGACCCTCGTATTCCACGCCGAAGTCACCCGGAACAACCCCGCGGACGCGAGGACGATCGGCGCAGCTGGATCAGGTCGCCGACACCGGCCGAGCAACCCCCGCGGACGCGGGGACGACCACCCGCCGAGGAACCGGCCTGCTGGGTCGGCCGAGCAACCCCCGCGGACGCGAGGACGACCGCGTGACGCGCGGTTCTGGGCGAAGGTGGTCCGAGCAACCCCCGCGGACGCGGGGACGACCTCGGCCGGGTCGGCGGCTCCTTTTCGGAGGCGGAGCAACCCCCGCGGACGCGGGGACGACCCCGGTCACCGTAGGCCAGGTTGCGCAGGCGGCGAGCAACCCCCGCGGACGCGGGGACGACTGGCGGAGCGTCTCGGCGTCTCGCGCCGGACGGTGAGCAACCTCCGCGGACGCGGGGACGACGCTTGGGCGGGTTGGGTTCCGCCTCTGTGGCCCGGACCGGGACCGGCACCGCGTGCGAGCAACCCCCGCGGACGCGGGGACGACCCGAATGCGGGGACCTCCTCGACCGCCGCGACAGAGCAACCCCCGCGGACGCGGGGACGACCTCACCAACGACGTTGCGCCCGCGGGCCCGATCGAGCAACCCCCGCGGACGCGGGGACGACCACAGGGCGCGGGCGTCGGCCGGCGTCCACGTTGAGCAACCCCCGCGGACGCGGGGACGACTTCAGCCACGACCAGGCGTCGATGACCACGGCCGAGCAACCCCCGCGGACGCGGGGACGACCTCGGCCCCATGTCGAGCTGGGAGCTGGCGATGGAGCAACCCCCGCGGACGCGGGGACGACCGTTACGGGCCGGCCGAGCAGCCGGGAGAGCGCGAGCAACCCCCGCGGACGCGGGGACGACGCGGCCTGGATCGACGCCGTGTCGTCGGTGACGGAGCAACCCCCGCGGACGCGGGGACGACAACACCATCCGCCGCACACGCGAGGGGAACAGCGAGCAACCCCCGCGGACGCGGGGACGACCCCTCGTCAGCGGCGTTCTGGCCCCGTGCCGGCGAGCAACCCCCGCGGACGCGGGGACGACCTCGGCCAGCAGTACATCCCCGACGCGTCCGGGGAGCAACCCCCGCGGACGCGGGGACGACACGTCGCACACGCGCTGCAGCGCCTTGGCGGACGAGCAACCCCCGCGGACGCGGGGACGACCCGCACGATGGCGGCGTTGGTCTCCTCCTCCTCGAGCAACCCCCGCGGACGCGGGGACGACCACTCAAGCCCGTGCAGGGAGTGCGGCCCAATCGAGCAACCCCCGCGGACGCGGGGACGACTGCTGGCGAGCGCCGTCTGCACCCCCGGGGCGTGAGCAACCCCCGCGGACGCGGGGACGACTTCTCGTCACGCCAGAACAGGGACTGCTCGGCCGAGCAACCCCCGCGGACGCGGGGACGACCGGTCGGCGGTCCAGCCCGGCTGGGGCATCAGGGAGCAACCCCCGCGGACGCGGGGACGACCTGCGCGGGCACCGGCATCGTCACGATCTGCATGAGCAACCCCCGCGGACGCGGGGACGACGCGAGCGGGCTGGCGGCCGGCGAGTCCATGGGCGAGCAACCCCCGCGGACGCGGGGACGACCGTGATCGGGATGGGACCGGGGCGGCCGACGGCGAGCAACCCCCGCGGACGCGGGGACGACGTTCGGGAGCTGCCCGGCACCGAACGCGACAAGGAGCAACCCCCGCGGACGCGGGGACGACACTTGTTGACCTGCAGGGATGCTAACAAGGTTGCCTGTTTTCCTTTACCTGCATCACGGGCTGGGGTCTTTCAGGGCGGCGTTGTCAGACCTGCCGTTTATCGTGGCAGGTCAGTTTTGGGTGGGGCTGTCTGGGGGCTTGCTGGTGAAGGATGAGCGGTCGGTCGTTGAGGCGATGCGGTCGATGGGGATGCCGGAGGAGACCGTAGCGCGGGTGGCGCGGTTGTGGGGGAAGTCGGCCGCGCGCAATGGCGGGCGGACCCACCTGCTGCTCGGTCATCTGTTGGACACCGCGGCTGTGGCGGGGCTGATGTGGGACCGGTATCTGGCGCCGTCGTTCCGTCGGCGTCTGGACGAGGTCAGCGGGGGGCGTGGGCGGGCGTGGTTCATGTGGGTGTGCGGCATTCACGACTGCGGTAAGGCGTGCCCGGCGTTCCAGGGGCTGGATGCAGCGGAGGCGGTTCCCGTGCGCGCGGCCGGGCTGACGTGGGGGCGGCTGCCGGCCGGTAAGAGGATGAAGTGGCGGCATGACGTGGCGGGCGGGGCGATGCTCGAGCCGCGACTGCGTGAGGAGTGGGGGGACGCCGATGCCGCGGCGTGGGTGCGGCCGCTGGTGGCAGGCCACCACGGGGCCTTCCCATCCGTGGACAGGCTGCGGCGGCCACCGTACCCGGACGCGCAGGGCAGGGGGTCGGCCTGGGCCGGGGTGCAGCGCGCGCTGGTGGACGTGTTCACTCGCGCTGTGGGCTTCGAGGACCTGGCGGCGGTGAGGCCGGTTTCGCCGTTGCGGAAGGCGGAGCAATTGGCGTTGTCGGGGCTGATCGTGATGGCGGACTGGATCGCGAGTGACAGCGAGCACTTCAAAGGGCTGGCGGATGCCCGTGATGTTTCGCCGGCCGAGGCGTGCCGCAGGGCGGAGGCGGCCTGGAAGCGGCTCGGGTTCCAGGGCGGATGGGGCGAGCTTGCACTGCCGCGGTCCATGTGGACGCCGCTGACGGGACGTCTGGGCGTGTCGCCCCGTGCTTCGCAGCGGGAGTTGGTGGAGCGGGCGTGGTCGATGCCCGCGCCGGGGCTACTGGTGGCCGAGGCGCCGATGGGTGAAGGGAAGACGAAGGCCGCTCTGGCGGCGGCGGAGGTACTCGCGGCTCGCTTCGGCCTGAACGGTGTGTTCGTGGCGATGCCGACGCAGGCGACGAGCGATCCGATGTACGACCAAGTCCTGGAGTGGGTGCGCTCCTTCGATCCGGACCTCATGTCCCAGGTGGCGCTGCTGCACGGCAAGCGGCGTTTCAACCGGCAGTGGCGCGAGATCTGGGAAGGGGGACGGCCTGCCGGTGCGGAGGGCGCCGAGGAGTGCGTGGCCAGTCCGTGGGAGGACTACGGAGCGATCGACGAGGATGACGAGTTCGGCTGGCCGGGCGGTGCGGGCAGCGTGGGCGGGGCGGGTGCCGAAGCCGAGCGCAGCGGACCGCCGGTGTGGTTCCTGGGGAACAAGCGCGGGCTGCTGACACCGTTCGCCGTCGGTACCGTCGATCATCTGCTGTACGCGGCGACGCGTACGCGGCACGTGATGCTGCGGTTCGCCGGCCTGACGGGGAAGGTCGTGATCGTGGACGAGGTGCATGCGGCCGACGTCTACATGCGGCAGTTCCTGCTGGAGGCGTTGCGGTGGCTCGGGCAGGCGGGTGTGCCGGTGGTGCTGCTGTCGGCGACCCTGCCGCCGGTGCAGCGGCAGGCCTTCGTCGACGCGTACCTGTCGGGGGTGCTGGGAACGGCGGACGTGGAGCAGCCGGTTCCCGAACCGGCCGGGTACCCCTGCGTCACCACTGCCTTCGCGACGAGCGGACAGCCGGTGGTGGAGAGCTCTCGTACGTCCGTCGCGTCGTGGCGTGCATCGGTGCCGACCCGGATCGAGTGGTTGCCGGACACCGAGAAGGACGGGGCGGTCGTCGCCGCGGCGGCGCGGGACGCGGTGGCCGAAGGCGGTGTCGTCCTGGTCGTCGTCAACCAGGTGGACCGCGCCCAGGCCGTCTACCGGGCGTTGCGCCACGGCGGGTTCGACGGACGGCTGCATCTGCTGCACGGGAGGCTGTGCGCCGCGCACCGGGCGGAGCGGACGCAGGAGTGCCTGCGCTCGATGGGGCCGGAGGCCGGCGGTGCGCGGCCGGAACGCATGGTGGTGGTCGCCACCCAACTCGCCGAACAGTCTTTCGACGTGGACGCGGATCTGCTGATCACGGATCTCGCTCCGGTGGACCTGCTGCTGCAGCGCATCGGCAGGCTCCACCGGCACGCCGGGACACGCAGGCCGGCGGCGCACGCGACGCCGGGTGTCCTGGTGACAGGGGTGGCCGCCGATGCTCGGGGACGCCCCCGGTTCCTGCCCGCCTCGAAACTGATCTACGAGGAGTGGCCCCTGCTGCGCGCGGCGGCACTGGTGGCGGAAACTGCCGGCCCGCTGCCCCGCGAGGGTGCCACAGGCGGGCCGGGCACGGGCACATGGAGCATCCCGGCGGACGTGCCCGGTCTGGTGGCGCGCGCGTACGGCGAGGCGGAGATCTGTCCGGTGGAGTGGGACGAGCCGGCCGCGCACGCCACCTGGCGAGCGCAAGAGGCCAATCGCCGAGCCGAGGCGGAAGGGTTCCTGTTGACGCGCCCGCGCGAGTGGGGGACGACGACGCTCGAGGGGTTGCATTACGGGGGCAGCAGCGCCGCGGCGGAGGAGGATCTGGATGCGGTGGTCCGGGACGGCGACCGAGGCGTTGAGGTCGTCCTCGTGCACCGAGTCACGGGTGGCTACACGGCGCTGGACGGGACGCGACTCGGTGTGCACGGTGAGGTTCTGGACGATCCGGTGGTCGAGCGGCTGCTGGGAGGTTCCGTCCGGCTGCCCGTCGGGCTCTCGAAGGAGGCCGGCCGGATGAGCGCGCTGCCGGGATGGGCCGATCACCCGTGGCTGCGGTACGCCCATGTCCTGGTCCTGGAGGACGGGTGGGCGGAGCTGGGCGAGGTCCGGCTCTCGTACGACGTCGAGCTGGGTCTGTTGGTGGAGCGGCACTGAAACGGAGAGGCGGCGTCCGCTCGGGGTTCCTGCACCCCGCGATCGCGGGGACGACGTGAAGTAATGAACGGGAACACCCCCGCCTGGCAGCGCGGGGAGCGGGGGACGCCGCGACTTGACAGCGTACCTGTCGAACGCTGCACCCGAGTAGGTGGACCGTCCCGGCGGTCCTTATTCGAACATCCGGGAACTGCTTGAAAGTACTGAACCTTGCGTGCGAGCCTTGGAGTGCCGGCAGACGCTGAGGCAACTCCTCGTCAACCAGGGGGAGTTGCTCGATGCTGGCCGGACTCTCCGGGGGGAGGTCCGCTGGATCGGAGGGAGGGGGAAGGCCGTGGAGCCGGAAGGTGACCTGGCCCGGCAGGCCTGGCTGCCCGTCATCGGCATCGGGGGTGAGGCCCGGATGGACAGCCTGCTGGAAGCACTCGGCAGCTCGCATGCTATTCGGCGGTTGGATCTGCCGGTGCCGACGATGCTGCCGGCGGTGTTGCGTCAGCTGTTGCTGCCCGTCGTGTTCGACGCGCTGGGCGTACCGCGGTCGCGCGGAGAGTGGGGCAAGCGGTTCGCGCAGGGCGGCTTCTCCGCCGAGGAGAAGGAGAAGCTCGCCGACTACCTCGGCCCCCGCTACGGCGACCGCTTCCGGCTCTTCTCCTCCGGGCGGCCGTTCGCGCAGGTGGCGGGTCTGACGGCGCTCAACGGTGAGACGAAGCCGTCCACTCTGCTCGTCCCCTCGGTGGCATCGGGCAACAACGTGCCGTTGTTCAGCGCGCTCAGTGAGGCCGATCACCTGGATCTATCGCCCGCCCAGGCGGCGCTGTGGCTCCTGCACGCCCACTGCTGGGACACCGCCGCCATCAAGACGGGGGCCGTCGGCGACGGGCAGGCGAAGAACGGAAAGACGACGGGCAATCCGACGGGCCCGTTGGGCCAGCTCGGCGTGATCGTGCCAACCGGCCGCACCTTGTACGAGACGCTGCTGCTGAACACACCGGTGGTGCCCGACGGGCTGGCCGCGGCCGACCGGCCGCAGTGGGCCTGGGACGAGCGCCCGGCCTCGTCCGGCGGGAAGACGCCGACCGGGCCCGAGTGGTCGGCACGCCCCGCGGGCGGTCTGCTGGACCTGCTCACCTTCCAGTCCCGCCGGATCCGGCTGATCCCCACCGAGACCGGGCAAGGGCTGCGGGTGCGGCAGGTGGTCGTCTGCGCCGGAG
Source organism: Streptomyces sp. NPDC006134 (assembly GCF_040628835.1). Lineage (NCBI taxonomy): Bacteria > Bacillati > Actinomycetota > Actinomycetes > Kitasatosporales > Streptomycetaceae > Streptomyces > Streptomyces sp. NPDC006134. The sequence continues at coordinate 17,423 of NZ_JBEXTV010000005.1, forward strand.
ACCGACTCGCCTCCACGCCCGAGGAGGAGCTGCACACCGCCTGGAACCACACCGCCAAGCGGAAGGCGGACCAGCCGGCCCGGCGCCCCCGCCGCCACACTTCGGGACGCGCGGCCTGGCAAGGGCTCGGTGCCCTGCTGGCGCTGGCGATTCCGGCAGACGGCGACGGCCCGTACACGTCCGTGCTGCTGCGGCAGACCGGTCAGCTGCATGCGGAGGGCCACCTGCCCGCCGACTTCGCCCTGGGTGTCGAGACCTGCGGGCTGGAGTACGGCAACCAGTCCGCCGTAGTGGAGAACGCCCTCGCCGACAGTCTTCCGTTGCCCGTCGCCTCCCTCCTCACCGACGACGCATGGCTGCGCACGGCCCTTCTGGACTGCGTGGACCAGGCCGACCGGGTCGCCCGGGCACTGGACGGCCTCCATGCAGATCTGCGCCGTGCCTCCGGGGGCGAGCCGCTCCCCCGGGACAAGGGCGAACGGCCCTCGGCACGCTTCCTGCACGCCGTCGACGGCCGGATGCGGCGTCTGCTCGCCGGACTGCGGACCATCGGCGACGACTACGACACGCTGGAGCGCGCCCAGGAGGCGTGGGAGATCACGCTGCGCCGGGCGGCCCTGCGGGAGGCGGCCGGGCTGCTGGCCGCCGCGCCGCCCCGGGCCGTGGTCGGACGCACCGAGAAGGTGAACGGCAAGGAGATCGTCTTCCGCAGTGGCAAGGCCGTCGGCGTGTTCCACAAGAGGCTCGGTGAGATCCTCACCCGTGTCGCCGATGCCGCGACGGGGGAGGGAGAGGCGGCATGAGCGCCAGGACGGCTGCTTCGAGAAAGTATTACCGCCACTATTTCTGGGAGGAGTTCACCAGCGATTGGGGTCCGCGTTCCGGAGAGCGGAACCAACCCCGTCCGCCGGTATGGGCCGAGCAGGGTCTGCGTGCCCTGCGCGAGGGGCTCGGGCGTGCGCCGGGCACCGTGGCCGGTATGCGGCACCTGCACCGGGTGGAGCTCACCGACGCCGCCCGGTCCTCGGAACGCCTGCCCCTCACCTATCGGGCCGAGCATGCCGCGCTCACCCTCTTCGGCCTGCATCAGCACGGTGCGGCGCAGCCGGTCCACCGCCCGGGCGTGGGACTGGGAACGGCTTGCCAGGTCATGAGGGTCCATGTGACCGCCGAGTCCGAAAAGGCCGCCGGGCGCCGGTTGACCGCCACCGAGGAGCAGCGCGTGGCCGCGCCCGTCCGACGGCGGCTGACCGCCGCCGCGACCGCGCTGGACCTCGACGAGCTGGTCCACCACCTGCACGGACTGGTTCTCCTGCTGCGCAGGGCGGACATCGGCCTGGACTACACGAGGCTGCACCGTGACCTGTGCGATTGGCTGACGCCGCATCACGGCCGGGTACTGCGGTCCTGGGGGCTGCAGTACACCGATCCCGCTCCCGTTGCGCAGATCACGCAGGCCCGTCCGTCCGGAGGGGACACGGAGTCCCCCTACTGGTCCGGATTCGACCCCGTACGCCCCGAGACGGGAGCCGAACTGGCGGCACTGCGTTCCGGTCTGGGGGAGGAGGCCGGCACGGTACCCGCCATGTGGACCTTCTACCGAACACGGATGGGCAGCGAGCTGCGCACCAGAGGTGCCCTCACCCGGGACCTCGTCGCCGAACACGCCGCGCTGACCCTGTTCGGGATCCATCAGCAGGGCAGGAACCAATCGATGCACGCGCCCGGCACCAGCCCCGGCGCCGCATGCCGGCTCCTCCTCGCCCGGAACAAGAACATGGACCGCACGGCGCTGGAGAAAAGACTCGGTGCTCTGATCACCTCACTCGACACCGGGGAACTGACCCACCACCTGCGCAGCCTCGTCCCGCTCCTGCGTCAGGCGGACATCGGCCTGGACTACACCCTGCTCCGCAGAGCGCTGCGGGACTGGGACGACCCGAAGCGGCCGGACGCACAGTCCCGTATCCGCAACGCATGGGACCACGACTTCCGCCGCGAGAACCCGCAGACCTGACCTCCCGTCTTCCGGCGTGCCCGCCACACAGGCGGCGGCGGACACGCGTATGTCCCCGGCACCGGCCAACCCGCTTCCCGGTCCGGCCTGTGACCGGTCCCATCGCCTCCTCGTCCCCTGCCCCTGCCCCTGCCTCTCTCTGCCTCTGCCGCTTTCCGTGCCGCCACCGTGGTGTTCACCTCCGAAGGAGTCATGCCATGCCCCAGCCCACCCTCTTCGTCGAGGTCCACATCCTGCAGAGCGTCCCGCCGTCCAACATCAACCGGGACGATTCGGGCACCCCGAAGCAGGCCCTCTACGGCGGCGCCCGCCGCGCCCGGATCTCCTCACAGGCGTGGAAGCGCGCCACCCGGATCGAGTTCGCCAAGGCCGAGCCTCCCGCCGACCGCGCCACCCGTACCAAGCGGATCGCCGCCCTGCTCGCCGAGCGCCTCGCCCGGCCCGGAGGTGAGGGTGGCGCGGGCCTGGAGACCGCCCAGGCCGACCGGCTGGCCACCGCCCTGCTGAAACCCCTGGGCATCAAGAAGTCGACCAAGAAGGAGGAACACTCCGCCTACCTCCTCTTCTTCGGCAAGCGCCAGCTCGACAACCTCGTCGCCCTCCTCGACGGGCGTGCCGCAGAACTGGCCGCGCTTCCCGACAAGGAACTCGAGGAGGAGGTGGAGAAGCTGCCCGTGGTCTCGGCGCTGTCCACCGGGCACCCGGCGGAGGTCGCTCTCTTCGGCCGGATGGTCGCCGACCTGAAGGAACTGAACGTCGACGCCGCCGTCCAGGTCGCCCACGCACTGTCCACCCACGCGGTGCGCACCGAGTTCGACTACTACACCGCTGTCGACGACGAGAACACCGAGGACAGCGGGGCCGGCATGATCGGCACCGTGGAGTTCAACTCCTCCACCCTCTACCGCTACGCGGTCCTGGGCGCGCACCAGCTGCGCGACAACCTCACCTCGTCGGAGGCCACCTGCGAGGCCGCCGTCCGGTTCGTCGAAGCCTTCACCCGTTCCATGCCCACCGGCCACCAGAACTCCTTCGCGCACCGCACTCTGCCCCACTTGGTCCTGGTCACCCTCCGCACCGACCAGCCCGTGAACCTCGTCTCAGCCTTCGAGGAACCCGTCACCGGGGAGCGGGGCCTGGCAGCCGAATCGGCCGCGGCCCTGGCCGGCGAACTGAGGTCCGTCAGCGAGACCTGGGGCACCGTGCCGCTGCGGACCCTGGCGACATACGCACTGGAGGGCGACAAGCTCGTGGACACCTTCGGCCCCTCCCTCCCCTTCCGCGCTCTCCTCGACGAGGTCGGCGAACTGGTCGGCGCCTGGCTGACCCACGGAGAGATCCCCGCGCAGCGGACAAAGACGACGGAGGCCGGCGAGCGATGAATGACCAAGCCGTACTCGTCCTGCGGCTGGCAGCCCCCTTGCAGTCCTGGGGCGGCTCCTCCCGTTACAACCGACGCGACACCCGGTCCCAACCCACCAAGTCCGGCGTTCTCGGCCTGCTCGCCGCGGCCGAGGGCCGCCCCCGTGAAGCCTCCCTGACCGACCTGCTCGGCCTGCGGCTCGGCGTACGGGTCGACCAGCCCGGCACACTGTTGCGCGACTACCACACCGTCAGCGACCACCGCGGCCTGCCTCTGCCGGCCGCCAAGGTCGATGCCAAAGGTGTGCAGAAGAGGACCGGACCGGCCAAGTACACCGGCGTCACTCAGCGCTACTACCTGCAGGACGCGGTTTTCACCGCCGCACTGCGCGGACCCGCCCCCCTGCTGCAGCGTCTGGAACACGCCGTGCGGCACCCGGTCTTCCCGCTCTCGCTCGGACGCCGCTCCTGCCCGCCGACCGGCCCCGTCAGCCTCGGTCTGCGTCCCGACGCCGAGCTGCCGCAGGTGCTCACCGACGTGCCCTGGCAGGCGTCCGCACGCCACCGCGACCGCTTCCGCGGGCCGCGGGTGACGCTGGAGGCCACCGTCGAGGACCCGGCCGGCGACCTGCTCGCCGCCGACGTCCCCGACACCTACGACCTGAAGACCGGCACCGTCTTCGGCCGGCGAGCCGTCCGGCACTTGTGGATCACCCTGCCCACCGGCCACACGACGACCGACCAGGCCGACGACTCGTCCGACCGGACGGACCCCGGCCACGATCCCTTCGCTCTCCTGGGCTGGTGACCCTTGCCGTACCTGTCGAAGATCCCCCTCAACCCGCGCCGCCGGGCAGCCGTCGCTCTGCTGGCCAACCCGCATCGGCTGCACGCCGCCATCCTGGGCGGCCTGGCCGTCCAGCCCGTCACCGAACGCGTACTGTGGCGGTTGGAGAACAGCACCGCGCACCGCGCCGAGATCCTCGTCCTCACCGAGAACCGCCCTTCCTGGCAGCACCTGGTGGAACAGGCCGGGTGGCCGGACGCCGACGGCGGCGAACCTCTCGTCGCCGACTACAGCCCTCTGCTGCAACGCCTCGCGCCCGGCCGGGAGTTCGCTTTCCGGTTGACCGCAAACCCGGTCCAGAGCATGCAGCGCCCTGCCAGCCCCAGCGAAGAGCAGATGCGACGCATGAAGTCCGGCACCGACGCCTCGGAGCGGCGGCGCGGCTTCCGCGTCGCACACCGCACCGCGGCCCAGCAGCTCACCTGGCTGCTCACCCGGGCCGAACGCCACGGTTTCACCATCCCCACCACCGACACCGGCCCCGGGATCGCGCTCGGCACCGGCACCGACGTTCCCGCCGGCCCGGCACCGGCCGTCTCCCTCATCGCCCGGGACACCCTGCGCTTCCGCAAGGGCAAGGACGGCCCGCGCGTCACCCTTTCCACCGCCACCTTCCAGGGGCGGCTCCGCGTCACCGACCCCGAGGCCCTGCGTGCCGCTCTGCTGGGCGGTATCGGGCCCGCCAAAGGCTACGGGCAGGGCCTGCTCACCCTCGCCCCGCTCCCAGGGGAGGCCGCACGTGGCTGAACCCTGGTGGCGGACCGGTCCGCAGGACGTCCACAGGCTTGAGGACCGCGTCTCCAGCCTGTATGTCGAGCGGTGCCACATCGACCGGGACGACAACGCCATCGTCCTGGTCAACAAGGCCCGCATCGTCCACGTCCCGGCCGCCTACCTCGCCGTGCTCCTCATCGGTCCCGGCAGCCGCATCACCCACGCTGCCGTCGCCCTGCTCGCCGACTCCGCCACCTCGGTGTGCTGGGTCGGCGAGCAGGGCGTACGCCTGTACGCCTCCGGCCTCGGCACCGCCCGCGGTTCCCAGCTCCAGCTGAGACAGGCATGGCTCGTCACCCGGCCCAAGGAACGCGTCGCCGTCGCCCGCCGTATGTACGACTTGCGCTTCCCCGGCGAGGACACCACCACGCTGACCCTCCAGCAGCTCCGCGGCCGGGAGGGCACCCGCGTCCGCAAGCTCTACGCGCAGCACTCCGAACGCACCGGCGTGCCGTGGACCAAACGCGACTACAAGGCCGGGGACGCCTTCGCCACCGGAGACGACGTCAACCGCCTGCTGTCCGCCGCCAATTCGGCTCTGTACGGCATCTGCCACGCCGTCATCACCGGCATCGGCGCCAGCCCCGCCCTCGGCTTCGTCCATACCGGGTCCGCGCTGTCGTTCGTCCTGGACATCGCCGACCTCTACAAGGCCGAGTTCACCATTCCCCTCGCCTTCGACCTCGCCGCCAAGGGCCTCACCACAGAACGCGACGCCCGCACAGCCCTTCGTGACGCCGTCGTCCAGCACAAACTTCTCCCGCGTATCGTCACCGACGTCAAACAGCTCCTCGTTCCCGACGGCACCGACCTCCCCGAGAAGGACCTCCACGGCCTCTGGGACGAGGGGAACACCGTCGTCAGCGGCGGCCGGAACTGGAGCGACTCCTTTACCCCCGATCACCACGTCGACGTCATCCCACCGCCACCCGAGGAGGAACGCGGCCCGCGACGGGAGACGGACGCATGACCGCAGGCACGACCGTCGTCATCCTGATCGCTGCACCCCCGGGCCTGCGCGGCCACCTCACCCGCTGGTTCGTCGAAGCCGCCCCCGGCGTCTACGTCGGCACCCCCAACACCCGTATCCGCGACCGACTGTGGTCCCTCCTCACCGACCGCATACACGACGGTCAAGCCGTCATGATCGAACCCGTGCCGACCGAGCAGGGCTGGGCCGTACGCACCGCAGGCCGGGACCGCTGGACCCCCGTCGACTTCGATGGCCTCACCCTCATGGCCCGCCCACGCCGCACCGGAAACCAACCCTGGCGCCCCGGACACGAGGTAAAGGAAAACCACCCACCCACTTGACAAAACCGCAGGCCAGTAAGTGTCGTCCCCGCGCCCGCGGGGGTTGCTCCTCCCACGGCTCGGTTCCTTCTCCAATGTCCTGGTCGTCCCCGCGCCCGCGGGGGTTGCTCGTTCGCGCGCCGGGCCCGGTTCCGGGTGGTGCGGTCGTCCCCGCGCCCGCGGGGGTTGCTCGTTCGCGCGCCGGGCCCGGTTCCGGGTGGTGCGGTCGTCCCCGCGCCCGCGGGGGTTGCTCGCGGCCCCTGCCGCCCGGACCGATTCCGGGCGGGTCGTCCCCGCGCCCGCGGGGGTTGCTCGGCCGAGGACGGCACGCTCACCCTCGCCGCCCCGTCGTCCCCGCGCCCGCGGGGGTTGCTCCGGGGCGAGCGGAGTGGCGCCGGTCCAGGTCGAGTCGTCCCCGCGCCCGCGGGGGTTGCTCCACCACCGCAGCCGCCATCCAGGCCAACGTCACGTCGTCCCCGCGCCCGCGGGGGTTGCTCCCGGACACGGCTGATCCGCGAGTACATCCGCTGGTCGTCCCCGCGCCCGCGGGGGTTGCTCCAAGGCTCCCGGCCGGGCGCGGTGTCGTCTCCGTTCAGTCTGGTCCTCCCTCAGTCCTGTCCGTCCCCGTCGGCGGCGCGGCGCGGCAGCCGCGGCCGTACCAGCCGCAGCCACAGCAGGACGAGCAGCGCCGCCACCGCCGCGAACGGCAGCACCGCGCCGAGCGCCACCGCCAGCCAGCGCAGCATCGTCACGAACGCGTCCCAGCCGCCCGCCACGGCGTCGGTGAAGCCGGGGTCGTCGTCCTCCGCGGCTTCCTTCACCGGTGTCTCGGTCAGGGACAGGGTGATGGTGGCCAGGGTTGTGCGGTCCTTCAGGGATGCCTGCCGGGCCAGCAGCGACTCCAGTTCGGCCTGGCGGGAGCTCAGTTCGCCCTCCAGGGTCACCACGTCGCTCAGCTTCGTGGCCCGGTCCATCAGCGCGCGGATGCGGGCCACGCTGGCGCGCTGGGAGGCGATGCGGCTCTCCACGTCCACGACCTGGTCGGTGACGTCCTCGGCCTTGGCGTCGCGTTGGAGGAGTTTCCCGGCGCCCTCCAGGCCGGCGAGGACCCCGTCGTACTTCTCCACGGGCACGCGCAGCACGACCCGGGTGCGCTCGTGGCCGTCCTCGTCGCGGGTGGTGGTCTCACCGCCGACGTAGCCGCCCGCGCTCTCGGTGGTGGCGCGGGCCGCGTCGAGGGCCTTGGGGACGTCCTTCACCTGCACGGTCAGGGACGCGGTGCGGATGATGTGGTTCGCGGTGAGCTTCTGCGGCGCCGACGCCCCGGCGCCGCCCGCGCCGCGGTCCCGGGCGCCGCCCTCCTTGGCGCCGGCGCCCGCCGCCGAGTCCGCCTGCGAGGCGGCTTCCGCGCCGGAGCCGTCCCCGGCGCTGTCGTCACCGGCGGCGCTGCACCCGGTGAGGGCGAGGGCCGCCGCGAGCAGGAGACCGGCCAGGGACCGGCCGGACCGGACGGAAAGGTGTGTGCGCACGTGGTGCCCCCGAGGGTCGTGACGACTGTGACGTCCCTTCGACGCCGGAAGCGGCCGGAACGTTGGCGCGGAACGGTCCCGAAGAGGTCACGGTCGGGACTCGGGCCGGACACCGGGGGCCGGGCCGCGCTGTCGGTGCCGTTTGAGAGGCTGGGGACATGCGTGAAGAGGAGACCCGTGCGGGTGCGGGGCATGTCGTCGTCATCGGGGCCGGCATCGCGGGGCTGGCCGCCGCCCACCGGCTGCTGGAGCGCGGGGCGCGGGTGACCGTGCTGGAGGCGTCCGGCCGGGTCGGCGGCAAGCTGCTGCCCGGCGAGATCGCCGGGGTGCGGGTCGACCTCGGCGCCGAGTCGATGCTGGCCCGCCGCCCCGAGGCCGTGGGCCTGGCCCGTGCGGTGGGTCTCGCCGACCGCCTCCAGCCGCCGGCCACCGCGACCGCCGCCCTGTGGACCCGGGGCGCGCTGCGCCCCATGCCCAAGGGCCACGTCATGGGCGTCCCCGGCACCGCCTCCGCCCTGTCCGGCGTGCTGTCCGAGGAGGGGCTCGCCCGGATCGAGCGCGACGCGGACCTGCCCCGCACCGAGGTCGGCGACGACGTGGCGGTGGGGGAGTACGTGGCGGCGCGGCTGGGCCGCGAGGTCGTCGACCGCCTGGTCGAACCGCTGCTCGGCGGCGTGTACGCGGGCGACGCCTACCGCATCTCGATGCGCTCGGCCGTCCCGCAGCTCTTCGAGGCCGCCCGCACGCACACCTCCCTCACCGAGGCGGTGCGCGCGATCCAGGGCAGGACGGCCGCCGCTCCGCGCAGCGGCGGGCCGGTCTTCATGGGCATCGAGGGCGGCATCGGCACGCTGCCGCTCGCGGTCGCCGCGTCGGTGCGGGCCCGCGGCGGCGAGATCGTCACGGGGGCCCCGGTGACGGAGCTGCGCCGCACGGCGCCCGCCGGGTGGCGGGTCGTCGCCGGCGAGCGGGTCCTGGACGCCGACGCGGTCGTCGTCGCCGTCCCGGCGCCCGCCGCCGCCGGCCTGCTCAAGGCCGAGGCGCCCGCCGCGGCGGCCGAGCTCGCCGCCGTCGAGTACGCCTCCATGGCGCTGATCACCCTCGCCTACCGCCGCTCCGAGGCCGCCGCGCTGCCCGAGGGCAGCGGGTTCCTCGTGCCCCCGGTCGACGGCCGGACCATCAAGGCGTCCACGTTCGCCTCCCGCAAGTGGGGCTGGATCGCCGAGGAGGACCCGGACCTGGTGGTGCTGCGCACCTCCGTCGGCCGGTACGGCGAGACGGAGATCCTCGGCCGGGACGACGAGGATCTCGTGGCGGTCTCCCGGCACGACCTGAAGGAGGCCACCGGCCTGGACGCCGCGCCGGTCGCCACCCGTGTCACCCGCTGGACCGACGGCCTGCCGCAGTACCCCGTCGGCCACCACGCGCGCGTGGCCCGCGTCCGCGAGCACGTCGGCAAGGTGCCGGGCCTGGCCGTGTGCGGAGCGGCGTACGACGGCGTCGGCGTCCCGGCGTCCATCGCGAGCGCGTACGCGGCCGTGGACCAGATCCACGGTGACCTGCGCGCCGTGCGGGAGCTCACCGCCCACCCGGTGCAGAGCCTGCACGGCGGGGCGGGAGAATAGGGCCATGAGTGACGACGCCTCCACCCCCGCCCCCGAGCGGATCCCGAACAAGGGCAAGCTGGCCAAGGACCTCAACGAGGTCATCCGCTACACCCTCTGGTCCGTCTTCAAGCTGAAGGACGTGCTCCCCGAGGACCGCGCCGGTTACGCCGACGAGGTCCAGGAGCTGTTCGACCAGCTCGCCGCCAAGGACGTGACGGTCCGCGGCACCTACGACGTCTCCGGCCTGCGCGCCGACGCCGACCTGATGATCTGGTGGCACGCCGAGACCAGCGACCAGCTCCAGGAGGCGTACAACCTCTTCCGCCGCACCCGGCTGGGCCGCGCGCTGGAGCCGGTCTGGTCGAACATGGCGCTGCACCGCCCCGCCGAGTTCAACCGCTCGCACATCCCGGCGTTCCTCGCCGACGAGACGCCGCGGAACTACGTCAGCGTCTACCCGTTCGTGCGCTCCTACGACTGGTACCTCCTGCCGGAGGAGGACCGCCGCCGCATGCTCGCCGACCACGGCAAGATGGCCCGCGGCTACCCGGACGTGCGCGCCAACACGGTCGCCTCCTTCTCCCTCGGCGACTACGAGTGGATCCTCGCCTTCGAGGCCGACGAGCTGTACCGCATCGTCGACCTCATGCGTCACCTGCGCGGTTCCGAGGCGCGGATGCACGTCCGCGAGGAGGTCCCCTTCTTCACGGGCCGCCGCAAGGACATCGCCGAGCTGGTGGCCGGGCTCGCCTGATCAGGTGATCAGGACGCGGTCCGGGGCGCCGCGGCCTCCCCGGACCGGTCCGCCGGCCGGCCCGTCGGCCTCGGCGCCGGGCGCGGGGCGCAGGACGCGTCCCGCGCCGGGAGCCGGCCCTCCAGGAGGTACGCCTCCAGGTGGCCGTCGACGCAGGCGTTTGCGCCGCCCGCGACGCCGTGCGAGCCGGCGCCCCGCTCGGTCACCAGCACCGAGCCCGCCAGCCGGCGGCGCAGCTCCAGCGCCCCGTCGTAGGGGGTCGCCGCGTCCCGCTCCCCGGCCAGGATCAGCGTCGGCGGCAGCTCACCCGGCCCGGTGCGCACGTCCAGGGGCCGCTGCCGGGGCGCCGTCCAGTACGCGCACGGCAGGTTCGTCCACACGTTCTCCCAGGTCTCGAACGGCGCCCGGCGCGCCAGGCGGGTGTTGTCCCGGTCCCAGACGCGGAAGTCCGTCGGCCAGGGCCCGTCGTTGCACTCCACCGCCGTGTAGACCGCGCTCGCGTTCTCCGCCTCGGCCGCCGCCTCCGGGTGCGGCCCCGCCTGGTCGATCAGCGGCTGCGGGTCCCCCTTCAGATACGCCGACAGCGCGTGTGCGCGGTGCGGCCAGAGGTCGTCGTAGTACCCGGCCCGCAGCAGCATCTCCTGCAGCTGCGCCGGGCCGACCGTGCCGCCCGCCGGCCGCGTGGCCAGGCGCGCGCTCGCCTCCTCGTAGCGGCGCTGCACCTCGCGCGGCGTGCGGCCGAGCCCGTACACGTCGTCGTGCGCGGCGATCCACGTCCGGAAGTCCGCCCAGCGGCGCTCGAACGCCTCCGACTGGGCGAGGTTGTTGCGGTACCAGATCCGCTCGGGGGCGGGGTGCACCACCGAGTCGAACACCATCCGCCGCACACGCGAGGGGAACAGCTCCGCGTACAGCGCCCCGAAGTAGGTGCCGTACGACGCGCCCATGAACGTCAGCCGCTTCTCGCCCAGCGCGGCCCGGACGACCTCCAGGTCACGGGCGTTGTTCAGGGAGTGGTGGTGGCGCAGCGCGTCGCCCGACCGCTCGGCGCAGCCCCGCGCGTACGCCCGCGCCTCGGTGATCCGCTCCCGCTTGTACGCCGCCGAGGGGTGCACCGGGGCCGGTCCGGGGCCCTTGAGGAAGCGTTTCGGGTCCTGGCAGGACAGGGGCGTGGAGGGGGCGACCCCGCGGGGGGCGTAGCCGACGAGGTCGTAGGCCGCGGCGAGCCGCTTCCACTCGGGCAGCAGCCCGACCAGCGGGAAGTGCAGGCCGGAGGCGCCCGGTCCGCCCGGGTTGTACACCAGCGCCCCCTGCCGGGGCACCGTGCGCCCGCCGGCGCGCGGGTCCTTTCCCGTGGCCCGCACCCGGCCGACGGTGAGCCGGATCTGCCGGCCGTCGGGGCGCGCGTAGTCGAGCGGGACCGTCACCGTGCCGCACCGCAGGGAGCCGGGCAGGTCCTCCGCGTCCGGGCACCTGCCGAAGGCGATGCCGGCGGCCGCGGCGCGCGCGGCGGCCACCGCGGTGCCGCGCCGCTCGGCAGCGCCGGGCTCCTGCGGGGCGCCGCCGGCCGGGGCCGTGGCGAGGGCGGTCAGGAGCAGGGCCCCGGCGGCCGGGTGGAGGACGGTGGCTCTCATCGCGGATCCCTTCGCTGCGCGGCGGCGACAGAAGGGATGTTTCGGCCGATCATCGGGCAAGGCAAGCACCGCCCGTGCGGCGCGTCGGTCGGTCCGTGCGGCGCGTCGGCCCGCCCGAGTGGCGCGTCGGCCCGTCGGTCTGCTTGCGTAGCACGTCGGTCGGCCCGCGTAGCGTGCCGGTCTGCCCGCGTGGCGCGTGGGCCCGTCGGTCTGTCCGGGCGGCCCGTCGGTCTGCCCGTGCGGCGCGTCGGCCCGCTCGCCGCCAGGTGCCGTCCGGCTCCCCGCCGGCGTGCCGCCTCAGCCGCCGTGGCGCTCGGTGTGCCGCTCGCGGTGGGCGAAGGCCGCGCGCAGGTCCGGTTCGCCGATCGCGTGGATGCCGCGTACGGCCACGGAGGTGAGGAACGTCCGCTCGCCGTCCGCGCCGTCCGTGCCGTCGGCCTGCCGGGTGAGCGCGCCGAGCAGCCGCTGCCCGGCGGGGGACGCCCAGCGCGCGTACGGATGGATCTCCATGCGCGCCAGGGCGAGGCATCCCAGGGCCAGGGCGAGCGGCAGCGTGAACCACAGGGCGATCAGATGCCGCGGCACGTCCGAGGGGACGGGCAGGGACACGGCGGTCGCGCCCAGCGCGCACACGGCGACGGCGGCCAGGCGTACCTGCCGGACGGCCGCCGCCACGCTGTCGCGGCCGCCGTCCGGCACGGCCAGTCCCGCGCCGACGAGCCGCTCGGCGAGCCCGCGCACCGCGTCGGCCGCCGCGGCGGCCGCCCGCACGGGCGCGATCCGGGACTGCCCGCCGGGCCCGATGGCCCCGAGGACGGACCGCTCCATCTCGTCCCGTCCGCGCGGGTCGACGACGGTGGCCCAGCCGGTGTGGGCCAGCAGCAGCCGGCGCTGGCGCGCCATGGAGACGAGCGTCAGGTCGGCGACCCGCCCGGGGCCGCCGGACAGGAACGCCGCCTCGTACAGGGTCAGTTCGTGCCCGGGGCCCGCGGGCGCGTCCGCCGTGTCCACGGCCGCCGTGCGCGCCGCGGTCAGGCACAGCCGTGTGCACGCGGTGCCGGCGAAGACCCAGGCGAGCAGCAGGAGGAGGACCCAGAACATGCCGCGTTTGTATGACAGCGGCGTCGGCCGCGCCATGCCCTGTTCACCATCCGGACAGAGCGTTGCCGGTATGTGACGTTCCGTTTCGTCTCCGGTCAGCGCCGCGACAGCACCCGGCGCGTGGCCCGCGCCAGCCGTACGGCCGGCCGGCGCGACCGCGGCGCCGGTCCCGACCGCTCCAGCCACCACTCCCGCAACTCCCGCCGCGCCCGCGGGTCCTCCGGCAGACCGTCGGCCAGCAGCAGTCCGGCGAAGTCGAGCGCGTCCCGCCGGTATCCGCCGGTCAACGGGCGTCCGTGGGCGTAGGCGAGGAAGAGCGTCCGGTAGCCGTTCCCGAGGATCACCGGCAGTTCGGGCGCGACCTTCGCGACGATGCCCGCCCGCTTCGCGGCCAGCGCCCGCGCCTGCACCCGCAGCCGCACCCGGTCGAACCCCTCGGGCGCGGGTGTCCCGGCGACCAGCGCGGACAGCAGCGCGGCCTGCGCCAGGCCGAGCCGCTCCCGCGCGGACTCGGACCCGGAGGAGTCCGCGGGCTCCTCCGCCCTCCCGGCGGGGGCGGCCGGCCCGGCACCCGCCCCCTCGGCGCGCGCCTCGGCCGCGCTCCGCCGCCCCGCGCGCAGCGCCGCCCGGATCGCGTCCAGCTCCCCCTCCAGCTCGGCCGGTTCGGGGAAGTTCTCGTCCCGCTCCAGCAGCACGCCCGGCGGCGCGACGCGGGAGGCGAGGTCGGCCAGGATGCCGAGGACCGGCCGCGGCACGGGGTGGGCGTGGCTGTCGTGCCAGACGCCGTCGCGCTCGTAGCCGCCCGCGACGTGCACGTAGGCGATGGCCTCCAGGGGGAGTTCGGCGAGCGCCTTGGCCGGGTCCTCGCCGCGGTTGACGTGGTTGGTGTGCAGGTTCGCCACGTCGATCAGCAGCCGCACCCCCGTGCGGTCGGCCAGCTCGTACAGGAACTGTCCCTCGGTCATCTCCTCGCCCGGCCAGGAGAACAGGGCGGCGATGTTCTCCACGGCGAGCGGCACGGGCAGCGCGTCCTGCGCGATGCGGACGTTCTCGCACAGCACGTCGAGCGCGTCCCGGGTGCGCGGCACCGGCAGCAGATGTCCCGCCTCCAGGTGCGCGGACGCGGTCAGCGGCCCGCCCGCGCGGACGAACGCGATGTGCTCGGTGACCAGCGGCGAGCCCAGCACCTCGGCCCGTTCGGCCAGCGCGGCCAGCCGGTCCGGGTCGGGCCGTTCGGCGCCGCCCAGGCCCAGGGAGACGCCGTGCGGTACGACGGTGACACCGCGCTCGCGCAGGCGCCGCAGGGAGGCGGGGAGGTGGCCGGGGCAGACGTTCTCGGCCACGACCTCGACCCAGTCGATGCCCGGCATGCGCTCCACGGCGTCCGCGATCTCCGGCCGCCACCCGATGCCCGTCCCCAGTCGCTCCATCGTCCCCCTCCTCCGCACGCCGGGATGCCGTTCCGGCCGCGAGGGGGGTATGGCCCCGCGCCGCGCGCGCCAATCTCGGCATGGGCACGTTCAGAGGAACATTTGAGGTTCGGGCAAAAGGGGCGGGCGGCGGGCGGGCCCCGGGCGGCCCCGAGGCGGTGGCCCTACCGCAGCGCCGGGTGGTCCGCGACCACCGTGCAGGAACCGGGGGCGATCTCGGTGAAACCGGCGTCGCGGACCACGGGCAGGCCGCTCGTGGTCAGGCGCCGCCAGTCGGCGGGGTCCGCGGTGCGCACGGCCAGCGGGAAGCCGGCGTCGCGCCAGGCGGCGCGCTGCTCGCCGTCCAGTTCCCACCAGGCGAGCTGGGCGGCGTGGCCCGTCTGCGCCATCGCCTTGCCGGCCGACATCTCCAGGTCCGGGTTGGTCCAGAGCACGGGTGCGGACGGGCCGGCGTCCACCGGGGGCTCCGGGTCGTCGAGGTCGGTGCCGGAGACCTGGAGGCGGGCCAGGTCCTTGGGCCAGCCGTCCAGCGGCACGGGCGGGAAGACCCGCACCTCGGCCGCCTTCCCGGTCACCGTGATGCCGGGCAGCGCCTCGGCGCGCCGCCACTCGGCGCCGCGCGCCCGCCGCACCACCTTGCGGATGCGGGCGTCCTGCCAGTCCCGCACCGCCCGCGCCCACTCCCCGTCGCCCAGCGACCGCTCGTCGGCGAGCAGGGTCAGCACCGCGCGGGCCGAGGTCTCCAGGGCGTCCGTCCGCGGCGGCGGGGCCGCCCGCTCGATCCGGACCACCAGCGGCAGCACGTACTCGCGTGTGCCGGTCCCGGGGCGGGAGGGGCTGTCGTTCACGGGCGTCGGGTCCTGATGCTGGTCCTGGTCCTGGCTCACGCCTCCCAGTGTGCCAGCCGGAAGATCGGCACCGGAGGCGGCCGGGGTCCGCCCGCCCGGTGCCCGTCACCCCGAGCAGGCCGTGCGCTGGGCCTCCTGCCACTCGCAGCGCGGACAGAGCGTGATCCCCTTGTACGACTCGGGGTACTCCGTCGGCTCCCGGCACAGGACGCACTCCGCGTACGGCGGCCCGTCGGCCTTGGGCGGCCGGGCCGCGTCGATCAGGCAGTAGTCGTCGCCGTCGCTCATGTCTCCAGCGTAGGCCGGTCACCGGCGTCCGGCGGCGGCCCCGATCAGCTCGGAGACCTTCACGAAGCGGTAGCCCTGCCGGCGCAGCTCGGGGACGACCGCGCGCACCGCCCGCTCGGTCACCGGGGCGGCGCTGCGCGTGCAGTGCAGGACGACCACCGAACCGGGCCGTACGCCGTCCAGGACCTGCCGGGCCACCGCGTCCGCGTCGGTGGCGAACGCGTCGCCGCTCACCACGTCCCACTGCACCGCCGTCACGCCGGTCGCGGCGATCGCCCGCAGCGCCCGCCGGTCGTAGCAGCCGCCGGGGAAACGGAAGTACGGCTTCGGGTCGGGCACGCCCGCCGCGCGGAAGGCCGTGTACGCCCGTTCCACGTCCGTCCGCATCCGGTCCTCGGGCAGGACCGGCAGGCCGTGGCAGTCGCCGGTGAAGGCGTGGTGGCTGTAGGAGTGGTTGGCGACCTCGAAGAGCGGGTCCCGTCCGATGGAGCGGGCCTGGTCCGGGTACTCCTGCGCCCAGCGCCCGGTCATGAACACCGTGGCGGGCACCTTCAGCTCCCGCAGCGCGGCGATCAGCCGGGGGTTGTCGAACCGTTCGCCCGCCGCCGCCCGCGGCCCCTGATCGGCGGTCATGTCGGCGTCGAAGGTCAGGGCCACGGTCTTGTCCGGAGTGCGGGGGCCGTTCTCGAAGACGGGGGCCAGACCGGCCGGGCCGGGGGCGAGCGTGGGCGGCCGGGACGGGGCGGACGAAGGGAGGGCGGAGGACGCGGAGGGGGCGGGGCGGGGCTCCCGGGGGGCCTGGGGCTGGGGTGCCTGGGCGGTGCCGCAGGCGGCGAGGGCACCGCCCAGGGCGCAGACGGCGGTCACACGGCGCAGGAGAGCGATCACCGCATGAACGTACGGCCTTTTGTTGTGAATGTACGAATATATGCGCGCCGGTGAGGCCGAGTCTCACCCGCCCGGACGGGACCCGGGACGGGCGGGTGCGGCGGGACCGGCAGGCGGCGCGGGCCCGGTGGACGGTGGAGGAGCGGCAGGCGGCGCGGGCCCGGCCGGCGGTGAAGGACCGGCAGGCGGCGCGGGCCCGGCGGACGCCGTGGGCCCTCAGATGTCCCGTCGTTCCAGCGGCCGGGTCGCCGGACCCTGGATCACCTTGCCGTCCGTGTCGAAGCGGGAGCCGTGGCACGGGCACTCCCAGGCGCGCTCGGCCGCGTTGAAGCCGACCAGGCACCCCAGGTGGGTGCAGCGCGGGGAGACAGCGTGCAGGGCGCCGGCCTCGTCCCGGTAGACCGCGAGCCGGTCGCCGCCCGCCCGGACCACGGCGCCCTCCCCGGGAGGCAGCGAGTCCACCGGCGGCGCGGGCCGCAGCCGGTCGCCGACGAAGTGGCCGGCGACCTCGGCCTGCGTCTTCAGGAACTGCGGCGCCTCCCGCACGGCCGTGCGCAGCCGGCGCGGGTCGTACAGCTCGCTCCAGGCGCACTCCTCGCCGGTGAGCTGCCGGGCCAGCAGCCGCCCGGCCATCATGCCGCCGCTCATGCCCCAGCCCGCGAAGCCGGTGGCCACGTAGGTGTGCCGGGCGCCGGGATGCAGCGGGCCCACCATGGGGACGGTGTCGGTGGGGTCGTTGTCCTGGGTGGCCCAGGCGTGGGTGAGCTCCACGCCGGGGAAGTGCTCGCGGGCCCAGGCGGACAGGCGGTCGAACCGCTCCCGGGTGTCGCCCGTGCCGGGGGTGAAGTGCTCCCCGGTGATCACCAGCAGCCGCCGGTCGCCGCCGTCGCCGTACGGGGCCGTGCGGACCGACCGCGTGTTCTCGTCCGGCGTGATGTACATGCCGTCGGGGTCCCGCCCGGCCTCGACCGTCCCGGCGACGACCAGCTCGCGGCGCGGGGAGAGGCGGGTGAACAGCAGCGCCCGGTCGAAGATCGGGTAGTGCGTGGCGACGACGACGTCCCGGGCGGTCACCGTCGCGCCCGTGCCGGTCGACACCCGGCACGGCTCGCCCTCGTCCAGGCCGTGCACGGTGGTGTGCTCGAAGATGCGCCCGCCCCGCCCGACCAGGTCCTCGGCGAGGGCCAGCAGGTACTTGCGGGGGTGGAACTGGGCCTGCCCGGTGACCCGGACCGCGCCCGCGACCGGGTACGGCAGCCCGGTCTCCGTCACGAACGAGGCCGGCAGTCCCGCCTCCTTCGCGGCGGCGGCCTCGGCCCGCACCTCCTCCACGCGGCCCGCGTCACGGACGTACGTGTACGCGCTCCGGGTCTCCCAGTCGCAGTCGATGCCCAGCTCCGCCACGACCTCGGCGGCGCGTTCGATCGCCTCCGTCTGCGAGCGGGCGTACAGCCGGGCGCCCTCGGGGCCGCGGGTGCGGCGCAGCTTGCCGTAGACCAGCGAGTGCAGGGCGGTGACCTTGGCGGTGGTGTGCCCGGTGACGCCGGCCGCGATCCGCCCGGCCTCCAGCACCGCCACACTCCGCCCGGCCCGTGTCAGCTCCCAGGCGGTGCACAGCCCGGCGATGCCGCCGCCGATCACGGCGACATCGACGTCGAGGTCGTCCTCCAGCGCGGGGTGAGGGGTGCCGCCCGGGGCGGTCTGGAGCCAGTACGAGTCGCTGACGTGCGGGTTCTGCGTCATGTGGGCCCGGGTACCCCGTCGCGGCGACTTCAGTGACCGGGCGCCGCGAGGACCGCGCCGACTGCGGCGCCCGGTCGGGGGATCCTTCGAGGACCCGCGGCTACCGGCGCCAGGGGCCGGTCACCGCGAAGGTCGTGCCGGGGGTGTAGCAGTTGACGTACAGGGTGCGGCCATCGGGGGAGAAGGTGACGCCGGCGAACTCGCCCCACTCCGGCTCCTGGGGCGTGCCGCCCGCCGCGGCAGCGGCTGATGTGATCGCCTGGCGGCCCCGGGCCATCGCGTAGACCTCGCCGTGCCGGGTCACGCCGAAGACGTGCTGGGCGCCGTTGCCGTCCTCGCAGACCATCAGGCCGCCGCTGGGCGCGAGGCAGATGTTGTCCGGCGACTCCCCGGGCAGCCGCACGTCCGTGTCCGGGCCGAAGACGATCACCAGGGTCAGCCGGCGCCGCTCCGGGTCGTACCGCCAGACCTGTCCGTAGTGGTCGGCCGCCGAGCCCTCGGCGCTGCGCGCGAAGGACGACACGAAGTACACCGACCGCCCGCCCCAGTAGCAGCCCTCCAGCTTCTGCGCGTGCGTGATGCCCTTCGGCCCGAAGTCCTGGAGGCGGATGGGGGTTTCGCGGGCCTGGGGGTCCGGTACGTCGACCCATTCGATGCCGTCGAAGGAGACCCCCGTCTCCTGGACGGCGGACAGGTCGGTCACACCGGGCACGCGCATCGCCTGGAGCCGCCCGCCCGCCCGCAGCGACCCGAGACCGCCGAGCGGCTTGACCGGCAGAAACCGGTAGAAGAGGCCGAACGGCCTCTGGAAGGCGTCCTCCGTCTCGTACACCACGCCCCGCCGCGGATCGACGGCCGTCGCCTCGTGCTGGAAGCGGCCCATCGCGGTCAGCGGCACCGCCCCGGAGCGGTGCGGGTCGGCCGGGTCGACCTCGAAGACGAAGCCGTGGTCCTTGGCGTATCCGGCGGTCCCGGCCTTGTCCTCGGTCTCCTCGCAGGTCAGCCAGGTGCCCCACGGGGTGGGCCCGCCCGCGCAGTTGACGGCCGTACCGGCTATCGCGACCCGCTCGGACAGGACGTCGCCCCGAGGGCTCAAGGTCAGGGCCGTGCAGCCGCCCTTGCCGGCCGGGTCGTAGGTCAGGCCCTCGACCGTCGGGACGCCCAGGCGGGCGGTGGCGCGGTTCTCGTGGTTGCGGACCAGGTGGACGCGGCCCCCTCTGCCCGGGAAGGCCGCCATGCCGTCGTGGTTCGAGGGGACGAGGCCCTCGCCGGAGCGGAGCGGGTCGCCCTCGCGGGACAGGACCCGGTAGCGGAAACCCTCGGGGAGGTCGAGCAGGCCGTCCGGGTCCTCGACGAGCGGCCCGTAACCGCCGTGGCCGAGGTCCTGCGCGGCGGCGGTGCCCGCGAAGAGCTCGGAGAGGTTTCCGGCGAAGGCGATCGAGACGCCCAGCGCGCCGGTACGGGCGAGCAGTTGGCGCCGGGAGGGGGAGCCGTCGGCGGGCGTGGTGCCGGTCGTGGTGCCGGTCGTGGTGCCAGTCGTGCTGCCGAGCGTGGTGCCAGTCGTGCTGCCGGTCGTGGTCTCGGGCATGGAGAAACCTTCCTGCTGGCGGACAGGAACTGCGACCCCGCCGTGTCTATCACCCCGGCACACGCCCCGGGAACCACGCGGATACCACCGGCTGCCTTCCGTCACGCCCCGGTGGGCCGCTCCGCGGCGTGGCCGGACGGGATCTGCTGCTGGGCCCTCTCCAGGAAGCGCAGCAGTTCGACCGGGAAGGGCAGGACGAGGGTGGAGTTCTTCTCCGCGGCGACCGCGACGACGGTCTGCAGCAGGCGCAGTTGCAGCGCGGAGGGGGTGTCGGCCATCTGCTGCGCGGCCTCGGCGAGCTTCCTCGACGCCTGGAGTTCGGCGTCGGCGTTGATGACCCGGGCCCGCCGCTCGCGGTCGGCCTCGGCCTGTCGGGCCATCGACCGCTTCATCGTGTCGGGCAGGGACACGTCCTTGATCTCCACCCGGTCGATCTGCACGCCCCAGCCGACGGCCGGACTGTCGATCATCAGCTCCAGGCCCTGGTTGAGCTTCTCCCGGTCCGACAGCAGGTCGTCCAGCTCGCTCTTGCCGATGATCGACCGCAGAGAGGTCTGCGCCATCTGGGAGACGGCGAACCGGTAGTCCTCGACGTTGACCACGGCCGCCGCCGCGTCCACGACCTTGAAGTACACCACCGCGTCCACCCGCACCGTGACGTTGTCCCGGGTGATGCCCTCCTGCGCGGGCACCGGCATCGTCACGATCTGCATGTTGACCTTCCGCATTCGGTCGACGCCCGGCACGATCAGGTTGAACCCGGGCCGGCGCACGTCGCCGTGGAGCCGGCCGAGCCGGAAGACCACCCCGCGTTCGTACTGCTTGACGACCCGCGCCGCCGCGGACAGGTACACCACACCGGCCGAACCGGTCGCCGCGGCCGCCGTCAGCAGCTCCTGGAGCATGACGACCTCCCTGCTCAGGGGTCCCTTTCGTCTGCTCCTGTCACGATATGCCGAGTGCCCGGTCCGGGGCCATGCCTCCGGACCGGGCACTCGGGACGCGGCTCGCCGCGGTCACCGCTGCGGACCGTCGTGGTCACCGCTGCGGACCGTCGTGGTCACCGCCGCGGCCATCGCTGCTGACCGCCGCGGATCACAGCGGACCGGGCTACCCGGCCGTGGCCCCGGCCTTGGCGGCCGGCTCCGCGGCCTCGCCCCGGACGGCCGGCTCCGTGACCTTCACCGGCTCCGTGGCCGTGGCACTGTGCCGCTCGGCCCAGTTCTCCAGCGCCGTACGGCAGGCGTGGTCCAGGTGGTGCAGCCCCGACAGGTCCAGCTCGACCGGCCGGTCCTGGGGCAGGGACTCCAGGCTGTCGAGGATCTTCGGCAGCCGCAGGAAGGTCGCGTTGCCCGACAGGTACACCTGGATGGGACCGGCGCCCTTGTCGATGACCTCCAGCCGGACGTGCGAGGCGTCCCAGGCGGTCTTGACCACGGACAGGGCCAGACCGATCAGCACGCCCTCGAACATGTTCACCGCGACGATCGACACGGCGGTGACCACCAGGATCAGCGCCTCGCCCCGGTGCGAGCGCCACAGCGAGACCAGACCCCGCAACGGGATCAGCTTCCAGCCCGCGTGGACCAGGATGCCGGCCAGTGCGGGCAGCGGGATCAGGGCCAGCGCGGCCGGCAGCAGCGCCGCGAACAGCAGCAGCCACACGCCGTGCAGGACCCGGGACGCCTTGGTCCGCGCGCCCGCCGCGACGTTGGCGGAGCTGCGCACGATGACCGCGGTCATCGGCAGCGCGCCGAGCACACCGCACACCGCGTTGCCCGCGCCCTGTGCCATGAGCTCCTTGTCGTACTGGGTGCGCGGCCCGTCGTGCAGCCGGTCCACCGCGGCGGCGCTGAACAGGCTCTCCGCCGACGCGATCAGGGTGAAGGCGAGGATCGTGCCGATCAGGCCGATGTTCGCCAGACCGGCGAAGTCGTCCGCGCCGGGCGGCTGGACGGAGTCGATCAGGCCCTGCACCTCGACGGTGGCGACCGGCAGGCTGAAGGCGAGCGTGGCCAGCGTCGCCAGCACGACCGCGGCGAGCGCGCCCGGCACGGTCTGCGCGCCCTTGGGCAGCCGCTTCCACAGCACCATCACCGCGATGGTGCCCGCGCCCACCGCCAGCGAGGCGAGCGCCTCGGCGCTGCCGAGGGCGTCGGCGGCGGCCCCCGGCAGACCCAGGATCTTGTCGATGCCGGAGGCGGGCGCCTCCAGCCCCGCCGCCGCGTACAGCTGGCCGGCGATGATGACCAGACCGATACCGGCCAGCATGCCCTCGACGACGGATATGGATATCGCCCGGAACCAGCGCCCCAGCTTCAGGGCGCCCATGGCGAGCTGGAGCAGTCCGGTGGCCAGCACGATCACGCCGAGTGCGGGCAGCCCGTAGGTGTCGACCGCCCCGAAGACGAGTACGGTCAGACCGGCGGCCGGCCCGGACACCTGCAGGCTGCTGCCCGGCAGCAGACCGGTGACGATCCCGCCGACGATGCCGGTGACCAGGCCCAGTTCGGCCGGGACGCCGGAGGCGACGGCGACGCCCACGCACAGCGGGACGGCGACCAGGAAGACGACGAGGGAGGCGGTGAAGTCCTGCCGCAGATGGGGGAACCTCGATATCGCGGTCATCGCGCTCTTCCCCCCGCTCACAGGGCCTCGAACGCGCCGGTGCCCGCGCGGTGTTCGCGCACGGTCCCGGTGTGGACCTCGTAGTACCAGCCGTGCAGGCTCAGTTCGCCCTCCGTCAGGCGCCGTTCCACGCAGGGGTAGGACCGCAGGCGCTCCAGCTGGGCCAGGACGTGGTTCTGCACGGCCTCGGCGACCGTCGGGTCGGACGGGTCGGAGCACTTGGGCTCCTCCGCCGCGTGCGCGAGCCACGCGCGCACGGCGGGTACGGCGGTCAGGTCGTCGCCGCGCACCATCGCGCCCACGGCGCCGCAGTGCGAGTGGCCGCAGACGACGATGTGCCGCACGCCGAGCACCTGCACGGCGTACTCGATGGTGGCCGCCTCGCCGGTCGGGCGGTCGGCGGCGTAGGCCGGGACGACGTTGCCCGCGGTGCGCAGCTCGAAGAGCCGGCCGGGGCGGGCGCCCGTGATCAGGGCGGGCACGACCCGCGAGTCGGAGCAGGTGATGAACAGGACCTCCGGCCACTGGCCTTCGGCAAGGGGGGCGAACTCCTCAGGGCGCTGTCCGAACGTGCGGGCGTGGTCGATGAGGGGCTGCATGTGTGGTGATTCCTCCTGGCGCGCGTGGGGACGCGTCGGACGGGACAGGACAGGACAGATCGGATCGGGGAACTGCTCTGCCGCTCAGCAGCGGAAGACCTGGAGCGCCGCCGGGGAGTGGTCGGCCGGTGGGCTCGGTGCGCGGGGACGGGCCGCGCCGGGGGCGGCCTGTGCGTGGACGGCCTCCGTGTCCGGCCCGGAGAGCGGACGTTCGGGGCCTTCGGCCGCCGGGGCGGACGCGGTGCGGTGCCGATCGCGGACGCGCAGCGGGCCGGGCGGGGTGCCGGGGCGGCCGGTGTCCTGGCAGGCGACGGTTTCTTCGCGCGGCGCCATGCCGGAAGGAAGGTTTCCGGGCTGGGCGTTGGCCACGACATGACGTGCTGTGTACGCGGATGCGAACGGCGCGGTGAGTGCGAAGAACGGGAGGGCGAACAGAAGGGCGGCGAGGGCCGACACCACGGCCCGGGCCGTCTTGCCTCCGGACATGCGCCCCCCTCCCACCGGCTCACACTTCTAGCGCGCACCAATACTTGGTCAACGCTTGGTCAAGAAACACGTTAACCCGGTAAAGCCGTTTGCAGGGTTAACTCAATGTTTCGAGTGTGGAGAGAGCCCGAAAAGAGTAGGTGAGGTGACGGGAACCAGCCCTTGAAGCGCGGGCGTTGACCGTGTAGTGAGGCGTGGTCGGTTCCCGTCGTGACGGGGGTGTGGTCAGCTCTCGTCGACGAGCCGGGCCGCGTCCCGGGCCAGCGCGGTGAGGCGGGAGATCGCCCGGAAGTACTTCTTGCGGTAGCCGCCCCGCAGCATCTCCTCGCTGAACAGCCGGTCGAAGGGCAGTCCCGAGGCCAGGACGGGCACCTCACGGTCGTAGAGCCGGTCCGCGAGGACGACGAGGCGCAGCGCGGTCGACTGGTCCGGCACCGGGCGGACGCCGGTGAGGCAGACGGCCGTGATGCCGTCGGTCAGGGCGCCGTAGCGGCTCGGGTGGACCCGGGCGAGGTGGTCCAGCAGGTGCGGGAAGCCGTCGAGGGAGGCGCCGGCGGTGGCGTGGGCGGCGCGGGTGACCTGCTCGTCGGAGTAGGGGGCGGGTGCCTCGGGCAGGCCGCGGTGGCGGTAGTCCTCGCCGTCGATGCGCAGAGTGCGGAAGTGGGCGGACAGGCCCTGGATCTCGCGCAGGAAGTCGGCCGCCGCGAACCGGCCCTCGCCGAGCTTGCCCGGCAGCGTGTTGGAGGTGGCGGCGAGCGCGACGCCCGCGTCCACCAGCTTGCCGAGCAGGGTCGACACCAGGACGGTGTCGCCCGGGTCGTCCAGCTCGAACTCGTCGATGCACAGCAGCCGGTGCCCGGACAGGGTCTGCACGGTCTGCTGGAAGCCGAGCGCGCCGACCAGGTTGGTCAGCTCCACGAACGTGCCGAACGCCTTGCGGGAGGGGTCGGCGTCGGTGGCGTGCCACAGGGAGGCCAGCAGGTGGGTCTTGCCGACGCCGTAACCGCCGTCGAGGTAGACCCCGCGGGGGCCGGCCGGGGTCTTGGGCGCCCTGGCCTTCCCGAAGCCGAAGAAGCCGCGCCTGCCGCCGCCGCTCGCGCCCGCCCCGCCCAGTCCGGCCGCGAAGCCCTCCAGGACGCGGACGGCCTCGGCCTGGCTGGGCTGGTTCGGGTCCGGGATGTAGGTGCCGAAGCGGACCGAGTCGAAGCGGGGCGGCGGCACCATCTCGGCGACCAGCCGGTCCGCGGGGACGTGCGGCTCGCGGGCGCACAGGGACAGCGGGACGGCGTCGGCTGTCGGGGCGGACCCGGGAGCGGCGGAACCGGAGGCGGAGGCGGAGGACGACACGGTTCCCCATGCTAGGGCCTTCCGGGTGAAGAGTGCCGGGCCGGGGTGGCCAGGGGAGTGGTCGCGGGGCGGGGTGGTCCGGTCGCGGGGCGGCGGGGCGGGTTGGTTGTGTGTGGGAGGGGCCGGTCGCGGGGCGGGGATGGGATCCGGGCGCCGTGGAACACTGCACGGCATGCGACGCCTGTTCCCTGTGATCCACGAGACAGCAGACCCGGGTTCCGGCCCCGCCCCCGGGGCGGACGCGGCCGACCGCGAGTGGAGCCTCGCCGAGCTGGCCGACGCCTACGCCTATCCGGAGCCGGGCGAGGGCGGGCGGGGAGTGTGGCTGCGGGCCAACATGGTCTCCACGCTCGACGGGGCCGCCCAGCACGACGGCCGCTCCCAGCCCATCTCCAGCGCGGCCGACATGCGGATCTTCGGCACCCTCCGGGCGCTGGCGGACGTCGTGGTCGTCGGCGCGCAGACGGTACGGCAGGAGGGGTACCGCCCGGCACGCGCGCGAGCCGAGTTCGCCGAGCTGCGCCGGGCGGCCGGGCAGGGACCGGCACCGGCGGTCGCGGTGGTCAGTGCCGGTCTGGAGCTGGACTTCTCGCTGCCGCTGTTCACCTCCCCGCTGGTGCCCACGCTGATCCTGACGGGCGCCGCGGCGGCCCCGGACCGGATCGCCGCCGCGGAGAAGGCGGGCGCCCGGGTGGTGATCGCCGGGGACGGCGTCGGAGTGGAGCCCGCCCGTGCCGTCCGGGCCCTGGCCGACCTCGGCCACACCCGGCTGCTGACCGAGGGCGGCCCGCGGCTGCTGGGCCAGCTGGTCGCGGCCGGCGTCCTGGACGAGCTGTGCCTGACCGTCTCCCCGATGCTCACCGCGGGCGACGCGCAGCGCATCGCCGGAGGGCCGTCGGTGGCGGTGCCGCGCCGCTTCGAGCTGGTGTCCCTGCTGGAGGAGGAAGGTTTCCTCTTCAGCCGGTACCGGCAGGTCTGAAGCGGGAGGCCGCCGGGGGGCGGGGCGCAGGACGCAGGGCTGCCGGGGGTGGGGCGCGGGGCTGCCGGGGGCGGGGCGCGGGGCTGCCGGAGTGCGGCTCGGCCGCGCCGCCGCCGCGCCGCCCGTGCCGCCGTACGGCCCCAGCCGCCGTGCCGCCGCCCTCTCCCTCAGGTCCACTCACGTCCCCCGAGCGCATGTTCGATCCGTACCGCCACCGGTCAGGTAATCGGCGGAATCATCCGTTCCGTTTAGCCTCCGGCGGGCACACTGACTCCGGCAGTACCCGTGCGGTCACGGGGCAGGATGGTTTCCGCAGGACCCCGCCACGGCCCTGCGGGCGGGCCCGCGGGCCCTCGAGGGAAAAGGGGCGTCTGGTGTTCACAAGCGTTTTGATGATCGAGAAGGCACTGACGTCCGCCGACGTGGAGTTCGTCACCACCTTGCACGGGGACGAGCCGGTCTCCTTCCACGTGCTGCTCCAGCCGCGCGGCGAGCAGGCCGACCGGCTGCTGCGCGCCATCGACGACATCGCGCTCGGCGAGCTCGACGAGGCCGTCCGCGAGGGCGAGACCCCCGAGGGCGAGGAGGCGCTGTCCATGGGGCAGCGCGCCCTGGAAGTGTCCCTGACCGCCTTGCGCACCGCCGGCAGCGAGGCGGAGGGCCGCCTGATCGAGGACCATCCGCTGGACGAGCTGAAGTCCCTGGTCGAGGAGGTGGACGCCGACGAGGTGATCGTCCTGACCGACCCGCACTACGTGGAGGAGTTCTTCCACCGGGACTGGGCCTCCCGGGCCCGGCACAAGGTCGGCGTACCGGTGCTGAAGCTGTTCTCCCACAGCAAGGCATAGGCTTGGGCCGCGCTCCCGCGCCGGGAGCGCGCGCCGTCGCCGCCGCGCGGCGCCGGCCGTCACCGCCGTACCACCGCGCGTACGGGGTGGCGCACCACAGGGCGCACCACTTGTCGTATCAGCCGTATCACTCGTCGCACCACTGGGGAGAAACACGCATGGCACCCGGCCTTCCTACCGCCATGGACCGACCGCACTTCATCGGCATCGGCGGCGCCGGGATGTCGGGCATCGCGAAGATCCTCGCGCAGCGCGGCGCCCGGGTGGCCGGCAGTGACGCGAAGGACTCCGCGACCGCCGAGGCCCTGCGTGCGCTGGGTGCGACCGTGCACATCGGGCACGCGGCGGAGCACCTCGCCGACGACGCGAGCTGCGTGGTCGTCTCCTCGGCGATCCGGCCGGACAACCCCGAGCTGGTGCGCGCCGCCGAGCTGGGCGTCCCGGTCGTGCACCGCTCCGACGCGCTGGCCGCGCTGATGGCGGGCCTGCGCCCGATCGCGGTGGCCGGCACGCACGGCAAGACCACCACCACCTCCATGCTGGCGGTGGCCCTGTCCGAGCTGGGCCTGAACCCCTCGTACGCCATCGGCGGCGACCTGGACGCCCCCGGCTCCAACGCGCTGCACGGCGAGGGCGAGATCTTCGTCGCCGAGGCGGACGAGAGCGACCGCAGCTTCCACAAGTACGCCCCCGAGGTCGCCATCGTCCTGAACGTCGAGCTCGACCACCACGCCAACTACGCCTCCATGGACGAGATCTACGAGTCCTTCGAGACGTTCGCCGGGAAGATCGTCCCCGGCGGCACGCTGGTGATCGCCGCGGACCACGAGGGCGCGCGCGAGCTGACGCGGCGGCTGGCCGGATCGGGCAACGCGGTGCGGACGGTGACGTACGGCGAGGCGGAGGACGCCGACGTGCGGATCCTGTCCGTGGTGCCGCAGGGGCTGAAGAGCGAGGTGACGGTGGTGCTGGACGGCGCCGAGCTCACCTTCGCCGTCTCCGTCCCCGGACGCCACTACGCGCACAACGCGGTGGCCGCCCTCGCCGCGGGCGCGGCCCTCGGCGTCCCGGCCGCGGAGCTGGCCGGCGCGCTGGCCGCCTACACGGGCGTCAAGCGGCGCCTCCAGCTCAAGGGCGAGGCGGCCGGCGTCCAGGTGATCGACTCCTACGCCCACCACCCGACGGAGATGACGGCGGACCTGGAGGCGATGCGCGGCGCCGCCGGCGACGCCCGCATCCTGGTCGTCTTCCAGCCGCACCTGTTCTCCCGCACCCAGGAGCTCGGCAAGGAGATGGGCCAGGCGCTCGCCCTGGCGGACGCCTCGGTCGTCCTCGACATCTACCCGGCCCGCGAGGACCCGATCCCCGGCGTCACCAGCGACCTGATCATCGAGGCGGCCCGGTCGGCGGGCGCAGACGTCACGCCGCTGCACGACAAGGCGGAGGTCCCCGAGGTGATCGCGGGAATGGCCAGGCCCGGTGATCTCGTTCTCACCATGGGCGCGGGCGACGTCACGGACCTCGGCCCGCGCATCCTGGACCGTCTGTCGAAGTGAGGGGCTGAAGGACTGTGCCGTACGACGTGGAGAAGCCGGACGAGCAGTGGCGCGCGGAGCTGTCTCCGGCCGAGTACGCCGTCCTGCGCCAGGCGGCCACGGAGCCCGCCTTCACCGGTGAGTACACCGACACCCGGACGAAGGGCGTCTACTCCTGCCGGGCCTGCGGCGCGGAGCTGTTCACCTCGGAGACGAAGTTCGCCTCCCACTGCGGGTGGCCGTCCTTCTACGACCCGAAGGACTCCGACGCGGTGGAGCTGGTCGAGGACCGGTCGCACGGGATGGTGCGGACCGAGGTGCGGTGCGCGCGGTGCGGCTCGCACCTCGGGCACGTCTTCGAGGGGGAGGGGTACCCGACCCCGACCGACCAGCGGTACTGCATCAACAGCATCGCGCTGCGGCTGACGCCCGACGAGGGCTGACGGCGGGGGGCCGGGACCGGGAGCGGTCCGGGACGGCCCCACCCGTAGGAACAACGGGCGTACTCGAGACGGACGTATCCGAGACGGACGTATCCGAGACGGACGTATCCGAGACGGACGCATTCGAGACGGACGCATTCGAGACGAACGTACCGAGACGCGCGAAAGAGCCGGAACGCGGCCCTCCCGCCCCGCGGAGCGGGATACTGGTGCCTCCGCACGACGTGGCGACCAGGGGAGCGGATCGGTGGACACTGCCGGAGAGACGGGCCGTCGGACCGAGGGCGGCGGACGGGGCGGGCGGCACGCGGTCGTCGTGGGCGGGAGCCTCGCCGGGCTCCTCGCGGCGCACGTCCTGGCCGGGTACGCCGACCGGGTGACCGTCGTCGAGCGCGACCGGTTCCCGGACGGCACCGCGCCACGGCCCGGCGTGCCGCAGGGCCGGCACCCGCATGTCCTGCTCCAGGGCGGGCAGACCGCCCTGGAGTCGCTGCTGCCGGGCTTCCTGGCCGAGCTGCGGGCGGCGGGGGCGCCGCGGGTGGGCATGCCGGCGGACATGGTGCTGTGGCAGGACGGCCGCTGGCTGCGCAGGGTGCCCTCGACGACCCACTTCTACACCGGCTCCCGCGCGCAGCTGGAGGAACTGGTGCGGCGGCGGGTCCTCGCCAACCCGGTGGTCGGCGTGGCGGAGGGGGCCGAGGCCGTCGGACTCCTCGGCGACGCCTCGCGCGTGCGGGGCGTGCTGCTGCGGGACCGTTCCGGGGACGCGGGCGCGGAGCCCCGGCCGCTGGAGGCCGACCTGGTCGTCGACGCCACCGGCGCCGGCACCAAGGCCCCGCAGTGGCTCGCGGCGATCGGCGCCGAGACTCCGCGCGAGGAGACCATCGACACCGGGCTCGCCTACGCCTCCCGCGTCTACCGCGGCAGGAAGGGAGTCCTCGACGGCGAGACCCTCGGCTACTACGTGTACCCCTGCCCCGACCAGGTCCACGGCGGCGGTGCACTGCCCCTGGAGGACGGCACCCACCTGGTCATCGTCTCGGGGCTGCGCGGCGACGAACCGCCGACGGACGACGACGCGTTCGTGACGTACGCCAAGAGGCTGCCGCATCCGCTCCTGCACCGGTGGCTGGACGAGGCCGAACCGCTCTCGCCGGCGTTCGGCTACCGGCGCACCGCGAACGTCCGCCGCCGCTACGACCTGCCCGGCCGCAGCCCGGCCGGTTTCCTCGCCACCGGCGACGCCCTGTGCACCTTCAACCCGATCTACGGGCAGGGCATGGCCGTCGCCGCGATGAGCGCGGTCGCCCTGCGCGACGCACTGGCCGATCCGCGCCGGACCCCCACGACGCGCCGCGTGCAGCGGGCGCTCCTCGCGGCGTCCCGGCAGGCGTGGGACATCTCCGCCGGGGCGGACCGCAAGATGCCGGGCGCGGTCGGCACCGCTCTCACCGGCGGACCCGCGGACCGCGTCGCCGGCTGGTACCTGCGGCGCGTCCAGGAACGCTCTCCCGGCGACCCCGTCGTGGGGCGCGCCTTCCGCGCCGTACTGACCCTCTCCGCGCCTGACACCGCCCTGTTCGCCCCGCCCGTGGTCCGGGCCGTCCTGTTCCGCCCGCCCGCGCCGACCCCCACCGAGCCACCGGCGGCACCGGAGGGACCGGGGACACCGGAGGAACCGGGGGCCTGAGCGGGGCCGGCGGCCGGCCCGGCGCGGCGGACGGGAGAACGACCGGAAGAAGCTGACACGGCGTCTACACTCTCCCCCCAACGGCCCGCCGACGCCGGCCGGGAGCGCGGGCCCTGAGCCACCCGAAGGGTACGGGGCGTTTTGATACGGATGGAATCAGTCACCAAGCGGTATCCGGACGGCACGGTGGCGGTCGACCGGCTGTCGCTGGAGATACCCGACCGCTCGATCACGGTCCTCGTCGGGCCGTCGGGCTGCGGCAAGACGACGACCCTGCGGATGATCAACAGAATGGTCGAGCCCAGCGAGGGCACCATCCTCCTCGACGGCCGGGACATCCAGGAGCAGCCGGTCACCACCCTGCGCCGCTCCATGGGGTACGTCATCCAGAACGCCGGGCTGTTCCCGCACCGGACGATCGCCGACAACATCGCCACCGTGCCCCGCATGCTCGGCTGGGGCAAGCGGAAGGCCCGCGCCCGCGCGGCGGAGCTGATGGAGCGGGTGGGGCTGGACGCCTCCCTCGCCGAGCGCTACCCCTACCAGCTCTCCGGCGGCCAGCAGCAGCGCGTCGGCGTGGCCCGCGCGCTCGCCGCGGACCCGCCGGTGCTGCTCATGGACGAGCCGTTCTCGGCCGTCGACCCCGTGGTCCGCAAGGGCCTCCAGGACGAACTGCTGCGCATCCAGGACGAACTGGGCAAGACCATCGTCTTCGTCACCCACGACATCGACGAGGCGATCAAGCTCGGCTCCCGGGTCGCGGTGCTGCGCACCGGCGGCCGGCTCGCCCAGTTCGCGCCGCCCGCCGAGCTGCTGTCCGCCCCCGCCGACGCCTTCGTCGAGGACTTCCTCGGCGCCGACCGGGGCGTGCGGCGGCTGTCGTTCTTCTCGTCGGCGGGGCTGGAGCTGACGACCGGCCCGGTCGTCCGCGCCGACGCCGGCGCCGAACGCCTCGCCGCCGCCGACGCGCCCTACCTGCTGGTGACCGACGCCGACGGCCGGCCGCTCGGCTGGGGCACGCCGCGGGACCTGGCCGCCGGGGACGTCGATCCGGGCCGGCTGCTGTCGTACGGGCGCCCGTTCGTGCCCGGCACCGACTCGCTGCGGGCCGCCCTGGACGGGGCGGTGCTCTCGCCCACCGGCTGGGCCGTCGCCGTGGACGCCGACGGCCGGGTGACCGGCGTCGTCTCCCAGCAGACCATCGGCGAGGCGATCCGCGCCGCGCACGCCGCCGACGCGGACGCCGGGGACCGGGCCGGGGTCGCGCCGTGAACGGGTACTTCGACATACCCAGCGACCTGCAGAACACCTACCCCGGCCTGATCGGCCTGCATCTGCGCGAGGCCCTGCTGCCGGTGCTGGCCGGGCTGGTGCTGGCGCTGCCGCTGGCCCAGCTCTGCGTGCGCTTCCGCTGGCTGTACCCGCCGGTGCTCGGCGTGACGACCGTGCTGTACGCCATCCCCTCCCTCGCCTTCTTCGTCGTCCTCATCGACTACACCGGCCAGACCGAGCTGACGGTGATGATCCCGCTGGCCGTCTACAGCCTCGTGGTGCTGGTTCCGGCCATCGTCGACGGCGTGCGCTCGGTACCGCCGGAGACCCTCGCCGCGGCCACCGCGATGGGGCTCGGGCCCCTGCGCCGGTACGCGCAGGTGCAGTTGCCGATCGCCGTGCCCGCGATCCTCGCCGGCCTGCGGGTGGCCACCGTCTCCAGCATCTCGCTGGTCAGCGTCGGCGCCCTCATCGGCAACCAGGGCGCCCTCGGCAACCTGCTGGCCGCCGCGCAGAAGTACGACCGGCCCGAACTGGCGGTCACCTCCGTGATCACCACGGCCGTCCTGGCGATCCTGTGCGACGCCGCGCTGGTCGGCCTGCGCGTCCTGCTGACGCCGTGGATGCCGCGCGGCACGCGCACCCGTCCCCGGCCCGAGCCGGTGGAGGCCGCCCGGTGAACGTCCTGAACTTCGTCGGCGCCTTCTTCGGCGACAGCGCCCACTGGCAGGGCTACGACGGCATCCCGCAGCGCCTGCTCGAACACGTCCGGTACTCGCTGCTGGCCCTCGCCCTCGCCACCGCGATCGGCCTGCCCGTCGGCCTGGTCACCGGCCACACCGGGCGCGGCGGCAACGCGCTGGCCTTCCTCGCCACGGCCGCCCGCGCCCTGCCCAGCTTCGGTCTGCTGGTGCTGGCCGTCCTCCTCATGGGGTTCGGCCTGACGCCCGTGATGATCCCGCTGGTCGTCCTGGCCGTTCCGCCGATCCTGGTGACCACCTACGAGGCGGTGCGCTCCGTCGACCCCGCCCCGGTGGACGCCGCCCGGGGCCTGGGCATGCACGAGTCGCGCATCCTGCTCCAGGTGGAACTGCCGGTCGCCCTGCCGCTGATCCTCGGCGGCCTGCGCTCGGCGGCCGTCCAGATCGTCTCCACGGCCACCATCGCCGCGTACGTCAGCCTCGGCGGCCTCGGGCGGTACATCGTCGACGGCCTCTACCAGCGGGACTACGAGAAGGTGGTCGGCGGCGCCACCCTGGTCGCGGTGCTGGCGCTGGCCACGCTCGCGCTGTTCTGGGCGGCGGGACGGTTCGCGGTCTCCCCGGGGGTGCGCCGGCGCTGACCCGCGCCCGGCCCCGCCCGGCCGGCCTCGCCAGGAAACCGTGACCAGGCTGCTCTTGACTGACCGACAGGCGGCTGGATTGGATCGTCGGATGACTTCTACCGCACGAAGCAGCAGGTCCAGGACCAGGCACACCGGCGCGGCGGCCGTCGCGCTCACTGCCGCGGCGGCGCTGCTCGCGGGCTGTTCCTCCTCCGGCGGCACCTCCGACAACCCGCTGGCCGGGGAGAAGGCGGAGGCCGGGACCGTCGTCGTCGGCTCCAACAACTTCGCCGAGTCCACCCTCCTCGCCGACATCTACGGCGAGGCCCTCAAGGCCAAGGGCATCAAGGTCGAGTACAAGCACAACATCGGCAGCCGCGAGACGACGTACGGGCTGATGAAGAACGGTTCCGTCACCGTCCTGCCGGAGTACAACGGGGCGCTGCTGGCCTACCTCGGCGTGAAGACCACGCCGAAGACGGTGGAGGAGACCACCGAGGCCATCGAGGGCGAGCTGGACCCGAAGCTGACGCTGCTGGAGCCGTCGCCCGCGCAGAACAAGGACTCCGTCACCGTCAACGCGGCCACCGCCGAGAAGCACGGGCTCACCGCCGAGTCCTCCATCGGCGACCTGAAGGACATCGCCGGGGACCTGGCCATCGGCGGTTCCCCGGAGTTCCAGACCCGGCACCAGGGCCTGGAGGGCCTGAAGTCGGTGTACGGCGTCGAGTTCGCGTCGTTCAAGGCGCTGGACGCGGGCGGCCCGCTGACCTTGGCGGCGCTGAAGAAAAACACCGTGCAGGTGGCGGACGTCTTCACCACGGACCCGGCCATCGCCAAGGAGAAGTTCGTCGTCCTGAAGGACCCGGAGAACCTCTTCGGCTTCCAGAACGTGCAGCCGCTGGTCCGCGAGGGCGACCTGCCGCAGGAAGGCGTGGAGGCCCTCGACGCCGTCTCCGCCGGGCTGGACACGGCCACACTGCGGGAGCTGGACGCCCGGGTCCAGCTGGAGAAGAAGGACCCGCTGGACGTGGCCAAGGAGTGGCTGAGGTCGGAGGGGCTCGTCTGACGCCGGGGGGCGGTCTTCGACGCCGGCCGGTCTTCGGGGCGCCGGTCTCCGGACTGCCGGTCTCCGGACTGCCGGTCTCCGGGGCCGCTTGTGTCCGTCCGCCCGCGTCCGGGCGTCTTGTGTCCGTCCGCGTCCGGGCCGCCTGTGTTCGCTGCGCCCGTCCGGCCCCGGTCCGGGCGGGCGCAGCGGATTCACACGGTGCCGTCGGCCTGCCGTCCCAGCGGTGAGGCCACCGCGGACGGGTCCGCCGCGGCCTCCTTCCGGCGGCGCCGGCGCCCGCGGCGCGGCTCCTGGTCCGGCAGCCACCCGAAGACCAGGCAGCTGCCGACGCACCCGAGGAGGAGTCCGACGAGGAACCCCCCGAGGTTCGAGGTGAGCCAGGTGCCCAGGGAGACCAGCACGCCGGTGATCGAATAGAAGAGGCGCTGCGCGGGAGCGAAGAGGGCCAGCAGACCGCACAGCACCATCAGCGCCGGCAGCAGATAGCCGGCCACGCCCTGCACCCCGACGTGCAGGACCACCTTCAGCGACGCCTTCATGGTGAGCAGGACCTCCGCCCCGCCCAGGGTGAGCAGCAGCCCACCCCAGAACGGCCGGCGGTCCCGCCACCGGCGGAAGGCGGACCACAAGCCCGTACGCGGCTCGTCGGCCATCAGCACCCCGAGTCGCTGAAGCGCATCTTCAGCCCCGGCAGCTTGAACACCCCGGCCGTGGTGGCGTAGTTGGTCTGCCGCAGCTTCTCGATGCGCACGGTGTCGGCCTGCTGGCTGAAGACGCCGATCGGCCCGCGGCCCTTGGGGCCGGCCTTGTCCAGCGTGCTGGCGTCGTTGCCGATCTCGATGTTGTCGAAGGCCGCGTCGCCCGAAAGCTCCGTCGAGTCGGTGGTCAGGTCGACCGCGGACACCTTCCTGTCACCGCCGCCCGCGGTGATGAGCAGGTTGGTGCCGCCCAGGTCGACGCTCTGGCACAGCTTGGTGAGCGTCGCTTCCTTGATCACCGAGGTGACCACCAGCACCTGCCCTCCGGTGTCACCGGCGTTCGGGCTGCCCTCGGCCATGTTGTCCAGCCCGCCGAACTGCGCGAAGCCCTTGCCGTCGAGCTCCGTGGCGGTGACGGTGAAGGGCATGCCGGAGATCGCGAACTGCACGCCCAGGGCGCCCTGGGCGGTGAGGATCGCCAGTCCGGCGGTGACCGCCGCGGCCGGGACGGCCATCACCGCGGCCCGGCGCAGTCTGACCCGGCCGCGTCTGGCGGGGACGGCCGGGCCGGCCGGGCCGTCGGGGGCGTTGCCGGCGGGTGGAGTGAGGTCCGAGGACGAGGCCATGTCTGCTCCCTGAGGCATAGGCGATGCGGGTCAGGCTTGCGTGGCACGTTGTCCTGGCGCGGACAGCGGACGGGGCGGACGCGCCCCCACGACTCCCGGCGGTCGTGAGGACTTTCACGTTACGCACCAGTAGCTCACCGGAAAGTTACCGGTGGTTACAGGTCGGGTCAAGCGAGTTGTGCGCAAAGAGTGGTGATGGTGTGCGCGGCCTGGTGTTCTGTCGTGCCTCTCGACGGTGAACGCACAACTTCCGTATTCCTTATTGACTCTGACGGCGGATCAGGTCTACAACTGCCCTGGTTTCCGGATCCGTGGCGCCGGATCCTTGTCCCGCGGCACCGCCCGCGTTCCCGGCTCGCACGCCGCCCCGCCCTGGGGCATGCGCAGAGCACGCCCCAGGGCGTTCGTACCGCTCGTCCCGCACGGAGCACGCGCACCGCCCGGTCCAGTACCGGGCACGCGCACCGCCCGGTCCAGTACCGGGCACGCGCACCGCCCGGTTCCACACCGGGCACGCGCACCGCCCGGTCCAGTACCGGGCACGCGCACCGCCCGGTTCCACACCGGGCACGCGCACCGCTCGCCCCGCGCGGGAAGGTCACCGCCTCTCCGGCCGGTTTCCGGCCCGCCGTCGCCGCCCGTCACGTACGGAGAAGGCGTCATGGTCCGGCAACGGCGCCCGGGCGGTACCCCGCGTCCCGGCGCGCCCGACGGCCGGGACGCACCGCACCACGGCGCTTCCCCACCCCCCACGCGCCGGTCCCACGCGCGCAACCCGTTGTGCTCCACCTCATCGACCCCCACTCCGGAGAAGAGGTATCCGCATGCGCACGCGCACCCGCACCTTCCTCACCCTCGCCGCCGTCGTCACGGCGCTGTCGCTCCCCGCGGCCGTCCCCGCCACCGCCGCCACCGCGGCCTCCGCGGCCGACAACGCCGTCCTCACCACGGGCGGCCCCGGCGGCACGGCGGTCCCCGTCGGCGGCACCCTCACCGCCTCGCTGGCGAGCGGCACCGCCGCCACGTTCTACTCCAGCGCGACCGGCACCACCGGGGTGTCCTGCACCCGTTCCGGGTTCACCGCCACCGTCACCGGCAACCCGGCAGCCCCCGGCACGGCCACCGAGTCGCTCACCTCGCACACCTTCGACGGCGCCACCTGCACCAGCAACGTCACCGGTGTGCTCGGTGTGAACGGCATCAGCCTCGGCGGCCTGCCGTACAACGCCACCGTGACCTCCGCCGGCGCCGTCACGGTGACCCCGCCGAGCGGAACCACCATCCGCGCCACGGTCTCGCTGCGCACCCTGCTGGGCAACGTCAGCTGCGTCTACCAGGCGCCGAGCCTGTCCGGCACCGCGAACAACGCCATCAACGGGATCACCTTCACCAACCAGCAGTTCACCAAGGTCTCCGGTTCGGCGCTCTGCTTCGCCAACGGCTACTTCACCGCCACCTACGCCCCGGTGACCGCCGCGGGCGGACCGGTCTTCGTCAACTGACGCGGACCTCCGGCCGCGTCCCGGGGCACCGGCACCCGGGCCCCGGGACACGGCCTCCGGCTCCGGAAGAGGAAGGACGGCGACGCCCGGCCCGCCCGGTACGGTGAGGCGCATGCCCGACACACCTCCCGTGCCCGTGCCCGTCATCGTCGGGGACGAGCCCGGCTCCTTCCCTCACGGAGTGCTGGCCGAGCGGCATCCCGCCATCATCCGGCAGGTCCGGGAGGCGTTCCCCTACGAACCCGCCCAGCACCGCGCGCTCGACGCGCTGCTGGAGAGCTGCACCGAGGGCGGGATCGAGCCCCTGCCCGCCGACGCCCCGGACCGGGGCCGCTGGACGGACTGGGGGATGGGCACGTACGCCGGGCGCTCCTGGTTCGACGCGCCCTGGCTGTGGTCCGAGAGCTACTTCTACCGCCGCCTCCTCCACGCCGTCGGCTACTTCGGCCCCGGCGCCTGGCAGGGCATCGACCCCTTCCGCCCGGCCAAACTGGCCGAACTGGACGCCCCGGAGACGGACGAGGAACTCGCCGCGCTCGACGGCCTCGCCGGTCTGCCCGCCGGCGAACAGGCCCGGGCCCTGCTCCACGGCTCCCTCTGGGGCAACCGCGCCGACCTCGGGTTCCGTCTCTCCGCCTCCGCCTCCGCCTCCGCCTCCGCCACCGCCACCGCCACCGGTTCCGGTTCCGGCTCCCGGGCCGCCGTCCCCGGCCTGGTCGCCGACGACAGCGAGGCCCTGTGGTCTCTCCTGCCGGCCGGGAAAGGCGGCACCCTGTGCCTGGTCGCCGACAACGCCGGCCGCGAACTCGTCCCCGACCTGCTGCTCATCGCCCACCTCCTCGCGCACGGGCACGCCGAACGGGCCGTCCTGCACGTCAAGCCGTACCCGTACTACGTCTCCGACGCGACGACCGCCGACGTGGTCGACGCGCTGCGCCGGCTGACCGGTGCCGGCGGGACGGCCGCCGCGTACGGCCGCCGGCTGTGGACCGCGCTGGCCGAGGGCCGCCTCACCGTCCGCGCCCACCCCTTCTCCTGCGCGCCGCTGCCGTACGCGGACATGTCCGGCGACCTGCGCGCGGAGTTCGCCGCCGCCACGGTCACCGTCCTCAAGGGCGATCTGAACTACCGCCGCCTGGTGGGCGACCGGTGGTGGCCGCCGACCACGCCGTTCACCGAGGTCACCGCCCACTTCCCGGGGCCGGTCGCCGCGCTGCGCACCCTGAAGTCCGACGTGATCACCGGCCTGGACGCCGGTACGGAGGCCGCGCTGACCGGCGCCGCCGGGGACCGGCGGTGGCGGACGAGCGGTACACACGCGCTGATCCAGGTCAGGACCTGACCTCTCTCCGGCCTGCCGCGTGGGCCGTTCGCGCGGTGTTCACGCGATGGTGTGATCATGTCCCGCGCTCCGGATGGAGCCGAAGGGCCGTGGGTAGGGCCCGCGCATGACGCAGCAGCCCTTCGAACTCCCGCACTTCTACCTGCCGCATCCCGCGCGGCTGAACCCGCATGTCGAGGAGGCCCGGGCCCATTCCACGGCGTGGGCACGCGAGATGGGCATGCTGGAGGGCTCCGGAGTCTGGGAGCAGGCCGATCTCGACGCCCACGACTACGGCCTGCTGTGCGCCTACACCCACCCCGACTGCGACGGCCCCGCCCTCTCCCTCATCACCGACTGGTACGTGTGGGTGTTCTTCTTCGACGACCACTTCCTGGAGAAGTTCAAGCGCACCCAGGACCGCGTCGGCGGCCGGGACCACCTGGAACGGCTGCCGCTGTTCATGCCGCTGGACCCCGCCGCCCGCGTGCCCGAGCCGGAGAACCCGGTCGAGGCGGGCCTCGCCGACCTGTGGGCCCGTACGGTGCCGTCGATGTCGGCCGGCTGGCGCCGCCGCTTCGCGACCGCCACCGAGCACCTCCTCAACGAGTCGCTGTGGGAGCTGTCCAACATCAACGAGGGGCGGATCGCCAACCCCGTCGAGTACATCGAGATGCGCCGCAAGGTGGGCGGCGCGCCCTGGTCGGCCGGGCTCGTGGAGTACGCGACCGCCGAAGTGCCCGAGTCCGTCGCCGGTTCCCGGCCGCTGCGGGTGCTGATGGAGACGTTCTCCGACGCGGTGCACCTGCGCAACGACCTCTTCTCCTACCAGCGCGAGGTCGAGGACGAGGGCGAGCTCAGCAACGGCGTGCTGGTGCTGGAGACCTTCTTCGGCTGCTCCACCCAGCAGGCCGCCGACATGGTCAACGACGTCCTCACCTCCCGGCTGCACCAGTTCGAGCACACCGCCTTCACCGAGGTGCCCGCGCTGGCCCTGGACGAGGGGCTCACCCCGGCCGAGGTCGCGGCGGTGGCGGCCTACGCGAAGGGCCTGCAGGACTGGCAGTCCGGCGGCCACGAATGGCACATGCGCTCCAGCCGGTACATGAACGAGCACGCGCGGGCCAGGACCCCCTGGCAGCCGCCGACCGGTCCCGGCACCTCTGCCGTCGACGTACGGGCCCTGCTCGCCGCGTCCGGTGCCGAGCGGCTGCGCGCCTACACGCACGTGCCGTACCGGAAGGTCGGCCCGTCCCGCATCCCCGACCTGTACATGCCCTTCCCGCTCCAGCTCAGCCCCCACCTCGACGGCGCCCGGCGGCACCTCACCGGCTGGGCGCAGCGCATGGGCTTCCTCAGCGAGGGCGTCTGGGACGAGGACACGCTCGCCGCCGCGGACCTCCCGCTGTGCGCGGCGGGCCTCGATCCGGACGCGACACCCGAGGCCCTCGACCTGAGCGCGCAGTGGCTCGCCTGGGGCACGTACGGCGACGACTACTACCCGCTGGTCTTCGGCCACCGCCGCGACCTGGCCGCCGCCCGGCTGACCACGGCCCGCCTCGCGGCCTGCATGCCGCTCGACGGCGAGACGCCGCCGGCGCCGGCCAACGGCATGGAGCGCGGGCTGGCCGACCTGTGGGCGCGCACCACGGCGGACATGACGGCACCGGAGCGGCGCACCCTGAAGGACGCCGTCAACACGATGACCGAGGCATGGGTGTGGGAGCTGTCCAACCAGCTCCAGAACCGCGTCCCGGACCCGGTCGACTACCTGGAGATGCGCCGCCAGACCTTCGGCGCCGACATCACCCTGCACCTGTGCCGGCTGGGCCGCGGCCCCGACGTCCCGCCCGAGGTCTACCGCAGCGGCCCGGTCCGCTCCCTGGAGAACGCCGCCGTCGACTACGCCTCCCTGCTCAACGACGTCTTCTCGTACCAGAAGGAGATCGAGTACGAGGGTGAGATCCACAACGCGATCCTCGTCGTGCAGAACTTCTTCGGCTGCGACTATCCGGCGGCGCTCGGCGTCGTCCACGACCTGACGACCCAGCGCATGCGGCAGTTCGAGCATGTCGCCGCACACGAGCTGCCCGTGCTGTACGACGACTTCCAGCTGACGCAGGAAGCGCGTGAGGCCATGCGGGGCTATGTGGCGGACCTGCAGAACTACATGGCCGCCATCCTGAACTGGCACCGCAATGTGCTCCGTTACCGGGCCGAGTACCTGGCCCGCCGCACCCACGGCTTCCTCCCGGACAGGCCCCCCGCCGTCCCGGTCCCGAGGCCCCCCGCCGTCCCGGTCCCGAGGCCCGCGGCCGCCACCGTGCCGGAAGCCGCGGCCGTCACCACGACAGGGCCCGCGGCCGTCACCACGACCGGGCCCGCGGCCGTCACCACGACCGGGCCCGCGGGTGTCGTCCCGACAGGACCTGCGGCTTTCACCACGGCAGGTCTGGCGGCCGTCGCCGCGACAGGACCCGCGGCCGTCCCCCCGCCGGGGTTCTCGGCGGCCACGGTGCCGTGGGCGGGGACCGGCGCCGCGCCCCGGACGTAGCCGTCGCCCGCCCGGCTCAGCCGGTGCGTCCGGCCCGCTCGGCCGCCGTCTCGGCGGGCTCCCGCACGGCGGCGGCGGAGCCGCGCGCGAGCTCACCGCGTATCGCCTCACCCGCGGTGAAGACCTCGCGCGCTTCTCCGTCCAGGCCCGCGTCGGTCAGGGCGAGGGCGAGGGCGTGGTGTTCCTCGGCGGTGAGTCGGCCGAGGTCCGCCTCCCGCCAGGGCGCCGGGGCGCCGCCCCCGGGAGCCGTCAGGACGGCTCGCAGAGAGGCCAGGGTGCGGGCGGCGTCCGTCAGCCGCCCGGTCTCCCGCTCCAGTCGGGCCTGCGCCAGGCGGGCCGAGGCTCGCTCCCGCGACCCGTCCTGGAGGGCGGCGTACAGGCGCTGGGCGCGCAACGCCTGGAACGGATCGCCCAGTGCCTCGAACGCGAGGGCGAGCGCGTGCAGCGGGAAGGTGTCCAGGACCGCCGGCGCTCCGGGGCGCCGCAGCAGGCCCTGGTTCATGACGATCTCGTCCAGCCGGCGGATCAGGGCGGCGCGGGCGAGCTCCCGCATGCCCTGGGCCCGGGCCAGTTCCACCCAGGTGAGCAGAGGCTCGTCGGACGGGTCCGTGCCGAACAGCGACGCGTCCAGCTCCTCGGCCCACCGCCGCAGCGCGGCCCCGTCCGCACCGGGTCCGGGGACCCCGCCGAGGCCGCAGTGCGTGTCGTGGTCCGCCTCCCGGACCTCGTGCAGCAGCGGCAGGTCCGCCGCGTCCCCGTGCAGGCCGACCAGGACGGCGGCGAGGCGCAGTTCGTCCGTCGACGACGACCGGGCCTCGTGGCGCAGCAGGTGGCGCAGCAGCTCCAGATCCTGCGCCGCGCGGTCGAACTGCGCGGCGCGCAGGACCGGACGGCGCCGTACGGGATCCGCGGCCACCGCGTCCCACGCCTCGGTGTCGCCCGCGCGCAGCAGCGCGAGGTCGGCGCGGCCCCGCGCGAGCACCGGTTCCCACAGCGGCGGTCCGCCGGATCCGGTGAGCGGCCGGTAGGCGCACCCCTCCTCGGCGTTGAGCAGCAGGAAGTCCGGTTCGGTGCGCAGCAGCGCGGCGTGCAGCATCCCCACCAGCTCGACCGGGGAGCGCTCCGGGAAGCCGAGCGCCGCGCGCAGCTCGGCCCGCTCGTCGTCGATGCCGTAGTGCTCGCGGAGGTCCTCCTCGACCTCCGCCACCCGTGCCAGGATCTCCTCCTCGCCGTCCGCCGGGGACAGATCCGCGCAGTCCAGCCAGCCGGGCAGACCGATCAGCACCTCCAGCGCCTCGTCCACGGAGGAGCCGATGATCCCGGCCGAGCCCTCGGAGTCGGCGTAGAGCACGGAGCCGTCCGGGCACACGAAGTAGGTGCCGCCCGTGTCGTCGCCCGCCACCACCTCCAGCGGACCGCCGGAGGCGAGGCGGACCGGCTCGACGTGCCCGCACGCGGCGCGGTCCAGGTCGAAGTTGAACGGGAACGCGGCCAGGCCGGCCAGACGGCGGTCGCTCCGCAGCAGCCGCAGGGCGTGATCGGTCATGCCGCCGAACGTAACAGCCGCCACCGACAACGGGACGTCCGGCGTCCGCACCCCGTGCCCGGCCTTCTCGTCCCCTTCTCTACCGGAATGAGAAGTTCAGGCAACCCGCGGTGCCGCGCCGGGCGTCTCCCCGGGCGAGATGAGTCGAACAGACGAGAGAGCACACGGGGGTGTTCGACCATGACCGACCTCATCGGCCTGACCACCGACGGCGTCGCGCAGGCGCCGACCGCGCAGACGCAGTCCGCGCGGGACGAGACCGCGCGGGACAAGACCACGGGGGAGCGGGGCCCGGCCCCGGTCGAGCTGACGCCCTACGTGGCGCCGCTGCCCGTCCCGCCCGTCCTGCGCCCCGCCTCCGGCGACGTGCTGCGCGAGACCGAGATCGCCCTGCGCCCGGCCTGGGTGCGCCTGCACCCGCAGCTCCCGCCGACCCTGATGTGGGGGTACGACGGACAGGTTCCCGGACCCACCATCGAGGTGCGGCGCGGGCAGCGCATCCGCATCGCCTGGACCAACCGCATCCCGAAGGACGGCGAGTACCCGGTCACCTCCGTCGAGGTGCCCGCGCGCGACCCGGGCGTGGCGCCCGCCACCACCGAGCCCGGCCGCGAGGGCGTCGAGCCGGACAAGGACGTCGCGGCCCTGCCCGCCTGGTCCGTGACCCACCTGCACGGCGCGCAGACCGGCGGCGGCAACGACGGCTGGGCGGACAACGCCGTCGGCTTCGGCGACGCCCAGCTCTCCGAGTACCCGAACGACCACCCGGCGGTCCAGTGGTGGTACCACGACCACGCCATGAACATCACGCGGTGGAACGTGATGACGGGCCTGTACGGCACCTACCTCGTCCGCGACGACGAGGAGGACGCCCTCCACCTGCCCTC
Source organism: Streptomyces sp. NPDC006134 (assembly GCF_040628835.1). Taxonomy (NCBI): domain Bacteria; kingdom Bacillati; phylum Actinomycetota; class Actinomycetes; order Kitasatosporales; family Streptomycetaceae; genus Streptomyces; species Streptomyces sp. NPDC006134. The sequence goes on from NZ_JBEXTV010000005.1 coordinate 60,480, forward strand.
CGGGGACCGCGAGATCCCGCTGCTGCTCGCCGACCGCAACCTGGACACCGACGAGGACGGCCGCCTCAACGGCCGGCTGCTGCACAAGACGGTGGTGGTGCAGGAGCGCAACCCGGAGACGGGCAAGCCGGTCTCCCTGCCGTTCACCGGCCCGTACACGACGGTCAACGGCCGCATCTGGCCGTACGCCGAGGTGGACGACGCCTGGTACCGCTTCCGGCTCGTCAACGCCTCCAACGCGCGCATCTACGACCTGGTCCTCATCGACGAGGACGGCGACCCGGTGCCGGGCATCGTCCACCAGATCGGCAGCGACGGCGGGCTGCTGCCGCGCCCGGTGCCGGTCTTCGACGACGCGCTGCCGACGCTCACCGCGGCCCCGGCCGAACGGTTCGACCTGCTCGTCGACTTCCGCGGACTCGCGGGCCGCCGGCTCCGCCTGGTCGACAAGGGCCGCAACCGGCCGCCGGGCGTGCCCGACCCGGAGGGCGACGTGCGCTACCCGGCCGTGCTGGAGTTCCGCGTCCGGGCGAGCTGCGAGCCGGACACCTTCGAACTGCCCCAGGTGCTCTCCGGTTCCTTCCGGCGGCTCACCCACGACATCGGCCACGGCCACCGGCTGGTCGTCCTCACCCCGCCCGCCACCAAGGGCGCCGGCGGGCACCCGGAGATGTGGGAGATGGAGGAGATCGAGGACGCGGGGCCCGTCCAGGTCCCCACGGACGGCGTCATCCAGATCACCGGCCCGGACGGCGTGACCCGGACCTACCGGCGCACGGCCCGCACGTTCAACGACGCCCTCGGCTACACCATCGCCGAGGGCAGCCACGAACAGTGGAGCTTCCTCAACCTCGCGCCGATCGTCCACCCCATGCACATCCACCTGGCCGACTTCCAGCTCCTCGGCCGCGACGCCTACGACGTGTCGGGCTTCGACCCGGCCGTGGGCGGCACCCGCAGCCCCCTGCGGTACGACGCCGGCACGCCGGTCACGCCGGCGCCCAACGAACTCGGCCACAAGGACGTCTACCGGGTGCCCGGCGGTCAGATGCTGCGCATCATGGGCCGGTTCGACGGCGCCCACGGCCGGTTCATGTACCACTGCCACCTGCTGGAGCACGAGGACATGGGCATGATGCGTCCCTTCGTCGTGATGCCGCCCGAGGTGCTGAAGTTCGACCACGGCGGGGCCCACGGCGGCCACGGCGAGGGTCACACGGGCTGACCCAGGGGCTGCCGGGGCTCCCGCGCGGCGTGCGCCACCGCGGCGCGCGCCAGCGCCCGGACCATCGGGTGCGGGCGCGAACCGTCGCCGGCCAGCTCCGGCTGGAACAGCGAGGCCAGGAAGAAGGGGTGGCCGGGCAGTTCGGCGATCCGGACGTGCCCGTCCTCGTCGTGCCCCGACAAGCGCAGCCCGTGGGCGCGCAGGGTGTCGAGGTGGCGGGAGGGGCCGTACGCGCAGAAGTACCGCTCGACCGTGCGCTCCGCGCCGATCACCGTCTGGGCGAGCGACCCCGGCTCCACCCGTACCGCCGCCTCGTGCCCGATCAGCGAGCAGGCCAGCGGTGTGATGAGGAAGTCCTCGGCGCCGGGGTCGTTCTCGGCGTGGGCGACCCGGGTCAGCCCGCACACGTTCCGGGCGTACTCCAGCAGCGTGTGCTGGAACCCGCCGCAGGTGCCGAGGAAGGGAATGCCCGCCTCGCGCGCGGTGCGGATCGCGGACAGGACGCCCGCCTCGCTGCGGTACGGGCTGCCCGGCAGCACCCACACGGCGTCGAAGCCGCGCACCGCGTCCGTGTCCCCGGCCTCCTCGGACGGGATCCAGTAGGCGTCGAGGACGAGCCGGTCGCGCTCGGCGAGCGCGTCGAGCAGGAGCGGGATCCGGGTGTGCGACACGACGGTGGGGGAGCGGTCGCCGACCAGGGCGATCCGCGCGGCGCGAGCTGCGGTGTTCGTCATGGCCCTCATCCTGGGCGCGGCCCCTCGTTCACGTCCAACGATGATTCCTGTACCCGCGATAAGCAGCGCTGATGAGCTGCGAGATCCTTCACCGCATGGACCCGCACCTGCTGCGCACGTACGTCACCGTCGCCCGGCTCGCCTCCTTCTCGGACGCCGCCCGCGAACTGGGGTACACCCAGTCCGCGGTCTCCCAGCAGATCGCTGCGCTCGAACAGGACCTGGGCGCGCCGCTGCTGACCCGTCGCCCCGTCGCTCCCACGGCGGCCGGCGAACGGCTCCTGGAACACGCCGGTCCGCTGCTGCTGCGCCTGGAGGCGGCCCGTGCCGACGTCGCGCGCCTGGCCGCCGAGCCCGCGCCCGGACTGACGCTCGCCACCGCGCCGACCGCCCTGGGGCCCGGCGTCCTCGCCGCGCTCCCGCCGACGGGCGTGACCTTGCGGGTGACGGCCCGGGAGGAGGTCCTCGCGGCCGTCGCCACCGGCACCGCCGACCTGGGCCTGGCCGACGGCCTGGCCGCTCCCAGCGACCCGCTGCGCCTGCCCGACGTGGCGCCGCTGACCACCCGCGGGGTGGCGGAGGAGCCGGTGCACGTCCTGCTGCCCGGTGCCCATCCGCTCGCCCGGCGCCGCGGTCTGCGCCTCGGCGACCTCGCCGACGCCCGCTGGCTGGACGCCCCCGGCGCGGGACTGCCGCTGGACCGGCTCCGCGCGGTGAACGGCGGCCGGGGTTTCCGTCCCGCCCTGCGCTACGAGGGCACCGACGTGCGCCTGCTGACCGCCCTGGCCGCCGCCGGCCACGGCCTCACCCTGCTGCCCCGCTCGGTGGCCGCTGGCGTGCCGGGCGCCGTCGGCGTGCCGGTCGTCGAGCCCCGTGTCGTGCACCGCACGGAGCTGGTGCACGCGGGCGGCTTGCGGGGTGCGGCGGCGACGCTGGCGCAGGCTCTGGCCGGCGGACGGAACCGGCCCGTCCCTCAGGCCGCGGCTTCCCGGCGCTGACCGGCCTTCGGTCTCGCCCGTACGTGACTCCTCACCCGACCGTGACGCCTCACCGTTCGCGACTTCTCACCGTTCGCGACGCCTCACCGTTCGCGACTTCTCACCGTTCGCGACGCCTCACCGTTGCGACGCCTCACCGTTCGCGACGCCTCACCCGATCGTGACGCCTCACCCGATCGTGACTCGTCGGGAGCCGGTGGGCCGGGTAGAGCACCTGCCGGAGGTGATCCATGGAACAGACCACGTTGCGTCCCAAGCCGATGCCCGGACAGGATCCCGGCGGCGGTGCGGGCCGGAGCCCCGCCCGTCGTCCGCCCGGCCCGGGCCGGCGCCGCCGGCGGTTCGAGGCCCTGCTGTCCGGCCTGGTGGCCGGTACGGTCCTGGTCCTCGCCGGAGTGGGGCTCGGGGCGGCGGGTGCCACCGTGATCGGCGTGGACGGAGTCGCCGACGTGCGATGGCGGGCCGGCGGGAGCGGCACCGGGACGGTGCCGAACGGCGCGTCCACGGCCCCGGCTCCGCCCTCGCCGGCCGCCGTGCCGTCCCCGGCGCGCGCCCGCGCGACCCTCGGCGTGGAGGCCGTGGACGACGTCAAGCCGGGGGCGATGGTCGTGGGGGTCCACGTGCCCGGCCCCGGATACGCGGCCGGCCTGGTCCGCGGCGACGTACTGCTCGCGTTCGGCACCACCCGCATCGACTCGGCCGCCGACCTGGCCCACGCCGTCGCCCGTGCCCGCCCGGGCGTCGCGGTCAAGCTGACGGTGCGGCACGAGAGCGGGGCGTACCAGCAGCTGACGGCGGTCCCGGGGGTCGTCACCTGACCGCCCGCCGCCGAAGCCGCACGGTGCCTCTTCTCCTCCCAGGGCTTCCAGGGCTTTCTTCAAGGCCTCCCGCGGCCTTCTACCGCCTTCCACGGCCTTCCACGACCTTCCACGGCCCGTGGATCCGGCTTCCACGGCCCGTGGATCCGGCTCGCGTCCGCAGCCGGGCAAACCGGCTCGCGCCGCCTCCTCGCTCCGGGCAGGATGCTGCCCGTGGTCACGTCACTTCCAGGGAGGCCCCGATGACCGGCACCATGTCCGCGCCCTTCACCGCAGACGACTACCGGGCCCGCATGGAGCGCGCCGCGCGGGAGGCCGCCGGCGCCGGGCTGGCCGGACTCCTGGTGGCCCCGGGGCCCGACCTGGTGTGGCTCACCGGATACGCGCCCACCGCGGAGACCGAACGGCTCACCCTCCTCGTCATCGCCCCCGGCCGGGAGCCCGTCCTCGTCGTCCCCACGCTGGAGGCCCCGGACGCCGAGAAGGCGGCCGGCGCCCCCGCCCTGACCCTGCGCGACTGGACCGACGGCACGGACCCCTACGCCGCCACCGCCGCGCTCCTGGACGGCTCGGGGCGTTTCGGCATCAGCGACAACACCTGGGCGCTGCACCTGCTGGGCCTGCAGAAGGCCCTGCCCGGCACCGCCTACGCCTCCCTCACCGAGGCCCTGCCGATGCTGCGGGCCGTGAAGGACACGGCGGAGGTGGAACTGCTGGCCGCCGCGGGCGCGGCGGCGGACGCGGCGTTCGAGGAGATCCGGAAGGTCCGCTTCGCCGGCCGCCGGGAGTCCGCCGTCGCCGCCGACCTCGCCGACCTGCTGCGGCGCTACGGGCACGCGCAGGTCGACTTCACCATCGTCGCCTCCGGCCCGAACGGCGCCAACCCGCACCACGAGGCGGGTGACCGCGTCATCCGGGACGGGGACATGGTCGTCCTCGACTTCGGCGGCCTGAGGGACGGCTACGGTTCCGACACCTCCCGCACCGTCCACGTCGGCGAGCCCACCGACGAGGAGCGCCGGGTGCACGGCATCGTGCGCGAGGCCCAGGAGGCGGGCTTTCGCGCGGTGCGCCCCGGCGTGGCGTGCCAGGAGGTCGACCGGGCCGCCCGCGCGGTGATCACCGACGCCGGATACGGTGAGTACTTCATCCACCGCACCGGGCACGGCATCGGCGTCACCACGCACGAGCCGCCGTACATGATCGAGGGCGAGCGGCAGTCCCTCGTACCCGGCATGTGCTTCTCCGTCGAACCCGGCATCTACCTGCCGGGCCGTTTCGGGGTCCGCATCGAGGACATCGTGACGGTCACCGAGACCGGCGGCCGGCGCCTGAACGACACGACCCGGGAGATGGTCCTGGTGGAGTGACGGGCTGCGCCCCGGCTCCCCCGAGCACACCCCCGTACACCCACGGACTTCCGTACACCCACGGACTCCCGTACACCCACGGCCTCCCGGACGACACGGCGCGACCATGACCCAGGCACCGACCCCCACCGCGGACACCGTCCGCCGACTGGCCCGATCCCTGCTGAAGGAGGGTGCGGGTGGCACGGGGCGCCCGGACGCCGCCGGCGGGCCCGACGTCCGGCCCGTCGCGGCGGGCGCGGGCCCCACCACCTGGTGGGTCGGCACCCGTCACGTGCTGCGCCTGGCCGCCGACCGCGAGGCCGCCGTGCGGCAGCGCCGGGAACTGCGCCTGCGCGACCTGGTCCGCCCGCACGTCCCCGTCAGAGTGCCGGCGAGCGTGGCCCGCGGCGAGTGGGCGCCGGGCCTGTCCTGCACGCTGGACACCAGGCTGCCCGGCGGCTCGGGCGAGGAGCACGAGGTGTCCGCCCTCGGCGAGGCCGACCTCGCCGGGCTGCTCACGGGGCTGCGGGAGGTGCCGGTGCGGCAGGCGCAGACCCTCGGCGTGCCGCGGGCCGCCCCGCGCGACCTGCGGGCGCTGCGCCTGGCCGCCGAACGCGCCGCCCGGCGCCTGGCCGAGGCCGACGAGTTCGACCCGGCCCCGCTCACCCAGCTCACTCCGTCGGCCACGGCACAGCTCACCGCCCAGCCGGGCACTCCGGTCCTCGTCCACCACGCCCTGACCGCTGAGCACCTCGTCGTCAGCGCCGACGGCCGGGTGCGCGGCGTCCTCGGCTGGGGCGACGCGGTCGTCGGCGACCCCGCCGAGGACATCGCCGGGCTCGCGCGCGCCGTCGGCTCCCCGGCCGCCGTGCGCGCCGCGACCCTCGCCGGATACGGCGCCCGCCCCTGCCTGCGCGGCCTGTGGCTCGCCCGCTGCGACACGGTCGTCCGCCTCGCCGACGCCCTCACGGGCCCCGCCCCCGCCCCGCCGCCCCTGCTGCGGACCCAGCTGCGGCGCGCCTGGGAGGCGATCCTGCTGGAGCGGGTGACGGAACTGCGCGACGACGGCGCGGAGGACGCGGCCGGACACGAGCGTGGCGCGGCCCGTTGCGGAGGAGACGCGGCTGGGCACGGAGGGGACGCGGCTGGGTACGGAGGGGACGCGGTCCACCACGGGGGCGACGAGACCGGGCACGGGAAGGGCACGGCCTGCCGCGGGGGCGGCGAGGACGACGGGGACGACGCCCCGTAACCGTCCTGCCGGGCCGGCCCGCCCCCGGCCGCCCCCCGCGGCCCGCCCCCCGCGCTCACTCCTGCAGCAGCACCACGCTCGACTCCCCGGGAACGCGCAGCATCCCGTCCCCGCCCGGGGCGTCGACCGGCTCCCACGCGGCGAGCACGCGCGCGGGGCGGGTGCCCAGGGGGATCGTGGCCGGCTCCGCGCCGAGGTTGACGGCCACCCGGATGTCCCCGCGCCGGAAGGCGAACCAGCGCCGGCCGCGGTCGTAGGCGACCTTGGTGTCGGCGAGGTCGGGATCGGTGAGGTCGGGCTGTGCGTGCCGGAGGGCGATGAGCGTGCGGTACCAGGCCAGCACGCGCGCGTGGGGCTCACGCTCCGGTTCGGACCAGTCGAGGCAGGAGCGGTCGCGGGTCGCCGGGTCCTGCGGGTCGGGCACGTCCTCCTCCTTCCAGCCGTGCGCCGCGAACTCCCGCCGCCTGCCGCGCCGTACCGCGTCGGCGAGCTGGGGGTCGGTGTGGTCGGTGAAGAACTGCCACGGGGTGCCCGCCGCCCACTCCTCGCCCATGAACAGCATCGGCGTGAAGGGGGCGGTCAGCGTCAGCGTGGCCGCGCAGGCCAGCAGGCCGGGGGAGACCAGGGCGGACAGGCGGTCGCCCTGGGCGCGGTTGCCGACCTGGTCGTGGGTCTGGCTGTAGCCGAGCAGCCGGTGCGCGGCCACGCGGGTGCGGTCCAGGGGGCGGCCGTGGCCGCGGCCGCGGAAGCTGGAGTACGTGCCGTCGTGGAAGTAGCCGCCGGTGAGCGTCTTGGCGAGGGCGGCGAAGGGATCGCGGGCGAAGTCGGCGTAGTAGCCCTGCGACTCCCCGGTCAGCGCGGCGTGCAGGGCGTGGTGGAAGTCGTCGTTCCACTGCGCGTCCACGCCGAGGCCGCCCTCCGCGCGCGGGGTGATGATCCGCGGGTCGTTCCGGTCGGACTCGGCGATCAGGAACAGCGGGCGGCCCGTCTCGGCGGCCAAGGCGTCCACCGCCGTGGACAGTTCCTCCAGGAAGTGGCACGCGCGCGTGTCCACCAGCGCGTGCACCGCGTCCAGCCGCAGCCCGTCGATCCGGTAGTCGCGCAGCCACGCCAGCGCGCTCTGCACGAGATACGCGCGCACCTCGTCCGAGCCGGGCGCGTCCAGGTTCACGGCGACGCCCCACGGGGTGTGGTGGATGTCGGTGAAGTACGGGCCGAAGGCGGGCAGGTGGTTGCCGGACGGGCCGAGGTGGTTGTGCACCACGTCCAGGACCACGCCCAGCCCCAGGGAGTGGGCCCGGTCGACGAAGCGTTTCAGCGCCTCGGGCCCGCCGTACGGCTCGTGCACCGCCCACGGCGAGACGCCCTCGTACCCCCAGCCGTGCCGGCCGGGGAACGGGCACAGCGGCATCAACTCCACGTGCGTGACGCCCAGCCGGACCAGATGGTCCAGCCGCTCGGCGGCGGCGTCCAGCGTGCCCTCGCGCGTGTACGTGCCCACGTGCAGCTCGTACAGGACCGCCCCCGGCAGCGGGCGCCCGGACCACTCGGCGCGCCAGGCGTACCGCCCGTGGTCGACGACCGCGCTCAGCCCGTCCGGGCCGTCCGGCTGCCGCCGCGACCGCGGGTCGGGCAGCACCGGCCCGTCGTCCAGCGCGAAACCGTACCGGGAGCCGTCCCGCGCCTGAGCCTCCCCCCGCCACCACCCCGGCCGCTCCGGATCGCGCTCCAACGCGTGCGTGACGCCGTCGCACTGGAGCGTCACACGGCCGGCCTGCGGTGCCCACACCTCGAACTGCACGGACGGTTCCCCTTCGTCTGCTCACGGTGACGTAGCCCGTCCATCGTGCTGCACACAGGATCAATCCGCTGGTGAATGGCGCCTTTCGCGCCGGGTGTCGCCAAACGCGCGCGCGGGAGGCGGCCGTCCGGCCGCTTTCTGGACACCCCGGCCACGCTGACCGACAATCACATGTGTGACGTCGTCTTTCGAGTTCCCCACCTACCCCGCGCGGCTGTCCGACGCGGAGCGGGACAAGGCGCTGAAGGCGCTCCGGGAGGGCGTCGCCCTGGGCCGCCTGTCGCACGACACGTTCATCCGCCGGATGGAGCTGGCGCTGGCCGCCCGCCACGCGGAGGAGCTCGCCGTGCTCACCGCCGACCTGCCCGCCGAGAACCGGGCGTCACGGCTGGTGTTCGGCGCGGTCGAGGCGGTCTCCGGCTTCACCGTACGGCTGCGCCGGGCCTGGCAGGCCGAGCGGCTCCCCAAGCTGCTGCTGCCCCACCCCGGCACCGGCCGGCCGCTGCGCATCGGCCGGGACCCCGCCAACGGGCTGCGGCTGAGCCACGAGACGGTCTCCCGCGTGCACGCCGAACTCGGCTTCCAGGGCGGCATGTGGGTCCTGCGCGACCTCGGATCGACCAACGGGACGACCGTCAACGGGCGCCGGGTCGTCGGCGCCGCCGTCGTCCGCCAGGGCGACCAGATCGGCTTCGGGCAGATGGTGTTCCGGCTGTCGGCCGGCTGAGCGGGCGGCACACGGGGCGGCACCCCACCTCTGGCCTTGGCATCGCTCCCGGTCGGCGTATCGGGAACGCACAACTTCCGCTTTCCGCCGCGGTGTTGACGTACCCGGCAAGTCGTGACTGACTGTGCGTACACCGTGCACCGCAGGTGAACCGACGGCGCCACATTGTGGAGGTGTGCCTTGACGCCCCTCCTCCGCTACCCGACCGCCGACGAACTCGGCGCCCGGGCCGCCTCGCTCGCCGCCCGCCACCCCGGCACCGCGCGCCTGCGCCGCGTCGGCGCCTCCCGCGCGGGCACCCCCTTGTGGCTGCTGTCCGTCGGCCGCGGCAGCCGCCAGGCCCTGGTCGTGGCCGGACCCCACGCCAACGAACCCGTCGGCGGCGCCACCGTGCTGCGGCTGGCCGAACGCGCCCTGGCCGACCCCCGGCTCACCGAGGACGCCGACGCCACCTGGAACCTGCTGCTGTGCCTCGACCCCGACGGCCTGCGCCGCAACGAGGGCTGGCTGACCGGCCCCTACACCCTCGGCCACTACGCGCGTCACTTCTTCCGCCCCGGCTTCCTCGAACAGCCCGAATGGCTGCCCGACGGCGCGGCCCGCGCCACCCTGCCGGAGACCCGCGCCCTGCTCGCCCTCCAGGACGAACTGCGGCCCTTCCTCCAGTGCTCCCTGCACGGCGTCGACGTCGGCGGCGGCTTCGTCGAGGTGACCCACAGCCTGCCGGGCCTGCCGCAGCGCCTCGCCCGCACCGCGGCCCGCCTCGGCATCCCCCGGGAGCTGGGCCCCTACGACGCCCTGCACTGGCCGGAGCTGGGCCCCGCCGTCTACCGCATCCCCCCGCCGCGCCGGGGCGACCTGACCGAGGCCATCACCGAGGCCGCCGTGGAGTCGACGTGGTGCCACCCGAACCGGTACGGCACCGTCACCGCGGTCGTCGAGGCGCCGATGTGGGGCGTGGCCGCCGTGGCGGACGGCTCGCCGCCCGCCGACCCCGACGCGCTCCTGCGCACCGTCAGCCGTACCCTGCGCCGCGACACCCGCATCCTGCGCGCCCTCCTCGCCCGCGTCCGGCCCCACCTCGCCGCCGGTCCCGGCACGGCCTGCCTGCTCGCGCCCGTCGACGACTACCTCCTGGTCTGCCCCCGGCTCGCCGACATGTGGGACCCCGACACCGACGACGGCACGGGACGCCCCCTCCCGCCGCTGAGCACCGCCCACCTGACGGCCCTGCGCATCGCGGCCCGCCGGCTGGTCCTGCGGACGGCGGGACTGCTGCACCAGCTGGTACGGGGCGCCGGGCGCGATCCGGCCGGCGCGCTGCCGGAGCTGGACCGGCTCCTCGACGCGTGGTGCGCCGACTACCGCGACGGCTGCGGGGCGCGCTGGATCCCGGTCGCGCGCCAGGCCGAGTACCAGGCCCGGATGGTGCTCGCCCTGTTCGAGCTCGCCGGGCGGCACGCACCCGGCCGCTCCCGTCCGGGCCACCCGGGCCATCCAGACCACTCGGACCACCCGGGCAGCTCGGACCACTCGGGCCATCCGGACTACCCGGACTGCCTGGATCATCCTGACCGCTCGGACCGCTCGGACCGCTCGGACCATCCGGGGCGGAGCCCGCGGGCCGCCGTGCCCCTGCGCCGGGACTGACCTGCCGGGCCCGCGTCCCGCGGTCCCGCACGGCCGGGCCGCGGGACGCGGGCTCCGGCGTTCACTGCTGGTGCAGCCCGCGCCCCGCCAGCGTCAGGAACACCTCGCCGACCGCCTCCGACAGCGTCGGATGCGCGTGGACGTGCCGCGCCACGTCGGAGGGCTCGGCGTCCCAGCCGACGATCAGCTGGCTCTCGGCGATCATCTCCGACACGTGCGGGCCCACCAGGTGCACGCCCAGCACCCGTCCGCCGCCCGCCTCGGCGACGACCTTCACCATCCCGCCCTGCCCGTGCACCATGCCCTTGGCGATCGCGGTCGGCGGCATCGTGCCGACGTCCACCTCGTGCCCGCGCGCGCGTGCCTCCGCCTCGCTCAGGCCCACGGAGGCCGTCTGCGGTGACGAGTACGTCACCCGGGGCACGGCCGCGTAGTCGACGGGAGCGGACGGCACGCCCGCCAGCGTCTCGGCCACCAGCAGGCCCTCCGCGAAGGACGCGTGGGCCAGTCCGAGCGACGGCGGCGGCAGCAGGTCGCCGACCACGTGGATACCGGGTACCGCCGTCTCCAGCCGGTCCCAGTCGGCCGGTACGACGAACCCGCGCGCGTCCGTCGCCAGGCCCGCGGCGGCCAGGTCCAGGCCGTCGGTGACCGGGGCGCGGCCCACCGCGACCAGCAGCCGCTCGGCCTCCACGGCGCGGGTCTCGCCCCGCGCCGTGCGCACACGCGCGCGTACCCCGTCGTCGAGCACCTCCGCGTCCAGCAGCCGGGCGCCCGCCTGCACGTCGACACCGCGCTTCTTCAGACCGCGCGTCAGATGACGGGCCACGTCCGCGTCCTCCAGCGGCACGATCCGGTCGGCGGCCTCCACGAGGGTGACCTCCGCGCCCATCGAGCGGTGGAAGGAGGCGTCCTTCACCCGCGCGGCCGAGGTGCTGCACGTCACCCAGCCCGCGCTCTCCCACCAGATCAAGGCCCTGGAGCGGTCGGTCGGCGGCGCGCTGCTGGAGCGCATGCCACGCGGCGTGCGCCTGACCCCGATGGGGCGCGCCTTCCGGCCGCACGCCGAACTCGCCGTCCGCAGCGCCGCCCAGGCCCGCCGCGCGGCCCGGACCGCCCCGCGACGTCCGAGAGACGTCCGAGACATCCGCGGCGGGCTCCGGACGGCCGCCGGCTGACCAGGCCCCGGGCAGGGTCAGCCGCGCTCCCCGGCCGCCTCCGCCTCCGCCCGCTCCAGCAGCGCCACCGGCAGCCGCGCGAACAGCTCCTCCACGCGCGCGTGCCCCGAGAACACGCGCCCGGGGGCGAGCACGTCGGCCCACCGCCCCGGCGGCAGCGGCAGCACCGTCTCCCGCCAGCCGCCCTCCTGGGCCAGCCGCAGCGACAGCCGGGTCACGGCCGTGAGCACCTCGCCGGAGCGCGCGAACGCCACGCAGTGGCCCGCCGCGGGCCCCTCGGCGGCCAGCGGCTCGTACGTCGCGGTGTCACCGAAGGCGTCCGGCCGCCGCGCGCGCAGCCGCAGCGCCGCCCGCGTCACCGCCGCCTTCTCGCCGGGGTCGGCGGGCGGATACGCCACGGGGCGCCGGTTGTCGGGGTCCACCAACGCCCGGTACTCGGCCTCGGTGCCCTGGTAGAGGTCCGGCACGCCCGGCATCGTGAGGTGGATCAGGGCCGTGCCGAGGACGTTGGCCCGGACGTGGGGCTCCAGGCTCTTGCGGAAGGCGGCCACCCGCTCGCCCGGCGCCCCGCACGGGCCCGCCGCCACGAACCGCTCCACCGCCTCCTCGTACGGTGGCTCCCGCTCCGTCCAGCTGGTGTACATCCCCGCCTCGCGCACGTGCTTCAGCAGCGCCTGCCGCACGCGCTCCGCGTCCGCGGGCCCCAGCCCGAACACCGTCTGCCAGGCCGCCCACGCCAGCTGCGCGTCGGGCACGCCGTCACCGGTGCGGGTGACCTCCGTCAGGACGTCCGCCCAGCGTCGCGGCGCCTCGGTGAGCACGGCCAGGGCCGCCCGCACGTCGGCGCTGCGCTTGGTGTCGTGCGTGGAGACGACCGTGCCGGTCAGCGGCCAGTCGCGCTGCACGCGCGCGCAGTAGGCGTGGAACCGCTCGGGGGAGACCGCGGGGGCGCCCGGGTCGCCGCCCACCTCGTTCGCCGACAGCAGCGGCACATAGCGGTAGAACGCCGTGTCCTCCACGGACTTGGCGCGCAGCGCGGAGGCGGTCTGCGCGAACCGCGTCCGGAACTCCACGTGGTCCGGCCCGTCCCCGGCCCGCCCGAGCACCAGGTCCCGCACGACGTCGACCGCGCCGGCCTCCTCCGGCACCGCGAACGCCTCCCGCGCCTGACGCGCCGCCTCCTCGGTGACGACCGACGCCGCGTCGACCGACGCGTACGGCCGGTAGACCTCCATGCGGACCAGCAGCTCCCGCAGCGCGGTGCGCAGCGCCCACGGCGCGCGGTCGCGCAGCGCGGGGTCGGGCGAGGTGGCGCACAGGCGGTGCGCCACCCGGGTCAGCCGGGCGCACTCGGTGGCCAGCTCGTGCGTGAGCACCTTGTACGCCGCCCGCCGCGCCGTCGCCGCCCAGTCGCCGCCCCGGTCCGTCTGCGGCGCCGCGAAGCGCCGGTACTGGCCGAGGAGCTCTCCGTGGCCCGCCGGATCGGTGAAGAGCCCGTCGACGTGGCGCAGGGCGTCGTAGCCGGTGGTGCCCGCCACCGGCCACGACGCGGGCAGGTGCTCCCCGTCCGCGAGGATCTTCTCCACGACCGTCCACCGGCCGCCGGTCGCCTCGTGCAGCCGCCGCAGGTAGGTGTCGGGGTCGGCGAGCCCGTCGGGGTGGTCGACGCGCAGCCCGTCGAGCACGCCCTCGCGCAGCAGCCGCAGGATCGTGGCGTGCGTCGCCTCGAACACCTCCGGGTCCTCCACCCGCACCCCGATCAGCTCCGAGATGCTGAAGAACCGCCGGTAGTTCAGCTCCGTGCGGGCCAGCCGCCACCACACCGGCCGGTACCACTGCGCGTCCAGCAGCTGCGGCAGCGGCAGGTCCCCGGTGCCCTCCCGCAGCGGGAAGACGTGCTCGTGGTAGCGCAGCACGTCGCCGTCGACCCGCAGGTCGCCGATCACCTCGCCCAGCGGCCCGCCGAGCACCGGCACCAGCACCTGCCCGCCCTGCGCCTCCCAGTCGATGTCGAACCACCGCGCGTACGGCGACGCGGGCCCCTCCCGCAGCACCTCCCACAGGGCGCGGTTGTGGCGCGGGGACATCGCCATGTGGTTGGGGACGATGTCCGCCACCAGGCCGAGCCCGTGCTCCCGCGCGGTGCGCGCCAGCGCCCGCAGCCCCTCCTCGCCGCCCAGCTCCTCCCGCACGCGCGCGTGGTCCACGACGTCGTACCCGTGCGGCGAGCCGGGCACGGCCTCCAGGACGGGGGACAGGTGCAGGTGCGAGACGCCGAGCGAGGCCAGGTACGGCACGGCGGCCGCCGCGGCCCCGAAGGGGAACTCGGGCTGGAGCTGGAGCCGGTACGTCGCGGTGGGGGCGGCGGGCGGCGCGAAGGCACCGGGGCCCGCGGGCACCACCGGGTCGGATCGCTCAGGTGTCATGGAAAGCTACGTACCCGCCCGGCCGTCCTTCGTGTCATCGGCCCCTCCACGGGCGTACCCGCGCGGGCTAGCCTCGAGCGATGGGGAGCACGCGGCGGCGCGGCGCGCTGGAGACGTACCGAGAGGTCATCGGCCTGACCGGACCGCTGCTGCCGGTCGTGTCGTTCCTGGGGCGGCTGCCCACGGCCACGATCCAGTTCGGCAGCGTCCTGCTGGTCGCCCGGACGAGCGGCTCGCTGGCCGCGGCCGGGCTGACCGGCGGCGCGCTCGCCGTCGGGCAGGTGGCCTGCGGCCCCCTGGTGGGCCGGCTCGCCGACCGGCACGGCCAGCGCCCGGTCGTCCTCGCCTTCGGCCTCGCCAACGCCCTCGCGATCGCCGCGCTGGTGGCCGGGGCGCTCGCCGGGCTGCCGACGCCCCTGCTGGCCCTCCTGGCCGTGTGCACGGGCGCCTGCGTGCCGCTGATCGGGCCGCTGGCCCGCACCCGCCTGGTGGCCCTCGCCCGCCGCGCGCGGGCCCCCGAGTCCACGGTCGGTGCCGCCCTGTCCTTCGAGAGCGCCCTGGACGAGGTCTCCTTCGTGCTGGGCCCGGCCCTGGTCGGCCTGGCGGCGGTGCTGGCCCATCCGGCGTACGCCCTGGGCGCCGCGGCGGCCCTGGTGGCGCTGTGCGGCACGGGCTTCGCGCTCCACCCGACGGCGCGGGCGACGGCGCCCCCGCCGGCGGACACCGCTCCGGGCACGGGTACTGCTCCGGGCACGGGTACTGCTCCGGGCACGGGTACTGCTCCGGGCACGGGTACTGCTCCGGGCACGGGTGCCGCCTCGGACAAGGGCACCACCCCGGACCCCGGTACCGCCGCGCCCTCGCGGGCCGCTTCCCGGATGCCCCGCTCCGTCCACGCCCTGTGGGCCTCCCTCGCCCTCCAGGGAGCGATGTTCGGCGCCTGCCAGGCGGGGATCACCGCGCTCACCGAGCGGCTCGGGCAGCCGGACCAGGCCGGGCTCGTGTACGCGGCGATGGGGGTGATGAGCGCGGTCGCGGGGCTGGCCATGGCCGCCGTCCCCGCCCACGTCGGGCTGAGGGCGCGCTGGCGGGCGGCCACCGCGACCGCGTTCGCGCTGTCGCTGCCCCTGCTGTGGACGGGCAGCCTCCCCGCCCTCTACGCCGTCGTCACCGTCCTCGGCGTCGCGTACGCCCCGCACCTGATCACCGTGTTCGCGCTCACCGAGCGGACGGTGCCGCCGGCCCGGCTTGCCGAGGCGATGGCCTTCGCGACGAGCGCGCTCGTCGGCGGCCAGGCCCTCGCGATCGCCGTCACGGGCCGGCTCGCCGAAGCGCACGGCCCCGCCGCGGCCTTCGCGGCCGGGAGCCTGGCCGCCGCGCTGGCCTGCGCCGTCGCACTGGCGGCGCGTCCGGCGCCGTACGCCGGACGCGCCCGGGGCGCCCTCCCCGCGCGCGTGCCGGACCGGCCGACGCGCACGTAGACCTTCACACCCCCTGAGCCCTCAGACCGGCCGCTGCAGCACCGTCAGACTCCGGTCCACCAGCGTCAGCCGCTCCCCGGCGTGCACCTTCGGGCCCGTGTCCGGCGGTACGCCGTCCGGGCGGGAGGTGTCGACCACCACCTGCCACTGCCGGCCGTGGTTCATCGGGACGACGAACTCCAGCGGCTTCGGCGAGGCGTTGAACATCAGCAGGAACGAGTCGTCCGTGATGCGCTCCCCGCGCGGCCCCGGCTCGGAGATCGCGTTGCCGTTGAGGAACACCGTCAGCGCCGACGCCTGCGCCGAGGTCCAGTCCCGCTGGGTCATCTCCCGGCCCTCGGGAGTGAACCAGGCGATGTCCGACAGGTCGTCGTGGGTGCCCTCCACGGACCGCCCGTGGAAGAAGCGGCGGCGGCGGAAGACCGGGTGGTCCTTGCGCATCCACACCATCGCGCGCGTGAACTCCAGCAGTTCGCCGGGCAGCCCCTCGCCGTCGGGCCACTCCACCCAGGAGACCTCGTTGTCCTGGCAGTAGGCGTTGTTGTTGCCCCGCTGGGTGCGGGCGAACTCGTCGCCGTGGCTGATCATGGGCACGCCCTGGGACAGCAGCAGGGTGGCGATGAAGTTCCGCATCTGCCGCGCCCGCAGCTCCCGCACGGCCGGGTCGTCGGTGTCGCCCTCGACCCCGCAGTTCCAGGACCGGTTGTGGCTCTCGCCGTCCCGGTTGTCCTCGCCGTTGGCCTCGTTGTGCTTGTGGTTGTACGCCACCAGGTCGTGCAGGGTGAACCCGTCGTGGCAGGTGACGAAGTTGATCGACGCGAGCGGGCGCCGGCCGTCGTCCTGGTACAGGTCGGACGACCCGGTCAGCCGGGACGCGAACTCCGCCAGCGTCCGCGGCTCGCCCCGCCACAGGTCCCGTACGGTGTCCCGGTACTTGCCGTTCCACTCGGTCCACAGCGGCGGGAAGTTGCCCACCTGGTAGCCGCCCTCGCCCACGTCCCACGGCTCGGCGATCAGCTTCACCTGGGAGACCACCGGGTCCTGCTGCACCAGGTCGAAGAACGACGACAGCCGGTCCACCTCGTGGAACTGCCGGGCGAGCGTGGCCGCGAGGTCGAAGCGGAACCCGTCGACGTGCATCTCGGTGACCCAGTACCGCAGCGAGTCCATGATCAGCTGGAGCACGTGCGGGGACCGCATTAGCAGGGAGTTCCCCGTGCCGGTCGTGTCCATGTAGTAGCGGGGGTCGTCCGCCAGCCGGTAGTAGCTCGGGTTGTCGATGCCCTTGAAGGACAGCGTCGGGCCCAGGTGGTTGCCCTCGGCGGTGTGGTTGTAGACCACGTCGAGGATCACCTCGATCCCCGCCTCGTGCAGCGCCTTCACCGCCGACTTGAACTCCAGGACCTGCTGGCCCCGGTCACCCCAGGAGGCGTAGGCGTTGTGCGGGGCGAAGAAGCCGATGGTGTTGTAGCCCCAGTAGTTGTTCAGGCCCATGTCCACCAGGCGGTGGTCGTTGACGAACTGGTGCACCGGCATCAGCTCCAGTGCGGTGACCCCCAGCTTGGTCAGGTGGTCGATGACCGCCGGATGGGCGAGCGCGGCGTAGGTGCCGCGCAGCTCCTCGGGCAGCCCCGGGTGCCGCATGGTGAGGCCCTTGACGTGGGCCTCGTAGATCACCGTGCGGTGGTACTCGGTGCGGGGGAGCCGGTCGTCGCCCCAGTCGAAGTACGGATTGACCACGACCGACGACATGGTGTGCGGCGCCGAGTCCAGGTCGTTGCGCCGGTCGGGCTCGTCGAAGTGGTAGCCGTACACCTCCTCGCCCCACTGGATCGAGCCGCTGATCGCACGCGCGTACGGATCGAGGAGCAGCTTGGCGCTGTTGCAGCGCAGTCCGCGCTCCGGCGCGTACGGGCCGTGCACGCGGTAGCCGTACCGCTGACCCGGCATCACGCCCGGCACGTACGCGTGCCGGACGAACGCGTCGCTCTCGCGCAGCTCGATCGCCGTCTCCGAGCCGTCGTCGTGCAGCAGACACAGCTCTACTCGGTCGGCGGCCTCCGTGAAGACCGCGAAGTTGGTGCCGGCGCCGTCGTAGGTGGCACCGAGTGGGTATGCCTCTCCAGGCCAGACCTGCATGGATACGACTCTTTCAGGTGGGGGGCGGCGGCGGGGACGCCTTGGCCCCGAGTCTCCGCAAAAGTGGGGGAACCACCTAGGGCTTATCCCCCCTTACCGGACGATCAACCAGTGGGGCGGAGCCGTACTCCCGGGGCCGGTGGGGGAGAGGACCGCGGCGCCCGGTGGCGCCACCGCTATGAATCCGCTCACTCCGGGGGACCTTCGTGATCATAACGGGCGGGCGCAAAACGGTAGTTGAGAACAAGCCTGCCCATCGGGCTGCACCGCGCACCGCTCCCGGAGTAGGCTTCCTTGATCGTTGAGACGGGGAGTGCCCGGGGGAGTGGAAGGCGGTGCGCGGGTGGGCTCGGGAGGGCTGGAGCTGCCCCCTGGTGACGAGGGTCACGAGGGGAACTCCACGGACGTCCCGCCCGGTGCGGTGTCCCTGGCGCGGCCGGTGAACGCGGGTGCGATCGGTCCGGAGCTGGACTGGGACGCCGAGGCCTGGCACGAGGTGCGCACCCGTGCCCAGCGCGCCGGCCGGGCCTACATCTGGCTGAACCTGGTGGAACAGCGGCTGCGCGCGGTCGTGGCCGCCGTGCTGCGGCCCGTGTACGAACCCGTCCACGGCGACGAGTGGGTGGTGGCCGCGGCCGGGCCCGCCGGACAGGAATGGGTGCAGCGGGCGGTCGCCGTACGGGAGGTCAGCCGCCGCAAGGGCTACCTGCTCGACCCGGCCGACGACAACGTCCTCAGCTTCCTGACGCTGCCGCAGCTGCGGGAGCTGATGGTGCAGCACTGGCCCTGCTTCGAGCCCTACATCGACGAGCGGCGGGACCTGGAACTCGCCCTCGACGAGCTGGAGGTGACCCGCAACGTCGTCTCCCGCAACCGGGCGCTGTCGGAGGCGGTGCTCGGCCAGGCCGAGCGGGCCTCGGCCCGGCTGCTGGAGATCCTCGGCGCGGGCGGTGACGTCCCCTCGGCGCGGCGGCTGCCCGTCGACGCGGTGGAGGACCTGGTCGGCGACCGGTACGCCGACGTGGTGGCGGTCCACCCGGACCGGGTGCGGCTGCTGCGCCAGTTCCCCGCCGAGGACATCTTCGGCGGCGCCCGCCGCCTCGACGCCATCGGCACCGGCCTCAATCTGCTGGTGCAGAACTTCTCCGGGCGGCGTCTGGTGCGGCTGGCCGAGTCCGGCTGCCGGGTGCGGCTGCTGTTCCTGAACCCGGCTTCCAGCGCGGTCAAGCGGCGCGAGCGCGAACTCGGCATCAAGCGCGGGGAGCTGAGCCGCGCCGTGGAGACGAACATCCTGCACATGCGCCGGGTGCGCTCCCGGCTGCGCGATCCGGGGGCCTTCGAGATCCAGGTCTTCGACGAGACGCCCCGTTTCACGGCCTACCTCGTCGACGGCGACGGCGCGGACGGCATCGCGGTCGTGCAGTCCTATCTGCGCCGGACGCGGGGCATGGAGGCCCCCGTCCTCGTCCTGCGCAACGGGAGCAGGCTGGTCAAGTCGGACCAGGTCGACGAAGGCGGACTCTTCCCCACCTATCGTGAGGAGTTCGAGCTGATGTGGGCGGATTCGCGGCCTGTGTCGTGAGGGGCTCGCCGCGGGCCGCGAGGCCACGGGGTCGTGGGCCGTGGGGTCGTGGGCCGTGGGGCCGCGGGGTGAGCGGGAGTCCGAGCAGGCCGTGCTCAGGCCGCGCTCAGGCTCTGAGCAGGGTCTGAGCAGGGTCTGAGCACGGCCCGGGCGGCAGGCGCTCCCCGCATTGTCAGTGGCGCATGCGAAGGTGGAGACCACTGGGGGAACGCACCACCGAGAAGGGGTCCGCATGGGCTGGCACCGGGAGTCGCTGATCGGCTTCGACCTGGAGACGACGGGGACCGACCCGTACGAGGCACGCATCGTCACGGGCGCCGTGATCGAGGTCAGGGGCGGGGAGCCGCGGGGCCGCCGGGAGTGGCTGGCCGACCCGGGCGTGGAGATCCCGGCGGACGCGGTCGCGGTCCACGGGATCAGCAACGAGCGGGTGGCGGCCGAGGGCCGGCCGGCCGGCCAGGTGGCCGACGCCATCGCCGGCCTCCTCGTGGACCACTGGAGGGCGGGCGTCCCGGTGGTCGCCTACAATGCGGCCTTCGATCTGACCTTGCTCTCAGCCGAGCTGCGGCGCCACGGACTGCCGTCCCTGCGCGACCGGCTGGGCGGCCGGGACCCCGCCCCCGTCATCGACCCGTACACGATCGACCGGGCCGTCGACCGCTACCGCCGCGGCAAGCGCAACCTGGAGGCGGTCTGCGCCGAGTACGGGGTCACGCTCGGCACCGCCCACGACGCCGCGGCCGACGCCCTCGCCGCGGCCCGGCTGGCCTGCGCGATAGCCGTCCGCCACCCCAAAGTCGCGGCCCTCGGCCCGGCGGAGCTGCACCGCCGGCAGATCGAGTGGTACGCCGAGTGGGCGGCGGACTTCCAGGACTTCCTGCGCCGCAAGGGCGACGCGGGCGCCGTGGTGGACGGCACGTGGCCGCTGCGGGAGCCGGCCCAGGAGCGGGTCTGAGGCCGGGCGCCCTCCCCTTCCCTTCCTCTCCTTTCCCTTCCCGCGCCGCCGCCCCGTCGGTGCCGGTGCGTTGAGGGCTCGGGGCGAGGGGCGTCAGAACGGATACCAGCGCACCGTGGGGTCCCCGTCCCGCAGCGACGCCACCCGGCGCCGGAACTCGGCCAGCGCCTCGGGATTGCTCGGGGCGTGCTGCGCCACCCACGCGCAGCTGGCCGTCTCACGGGCGCCGCGCAGCACGGCACACCCCTCCCACTCCCGCACGTCCCAGCCGTAGGCGGCGGTGAAGGAGTCGTACGCCTCGGCCGGGAGGCCGTAGCGGTCCCGGGAGAGGGCCATGACCACCAGGTCGTGCTCGCGCAGGTCCGAGGAGAAGGTCTCCAGGTCGACCAGGACCGGCCCGTCGGGCCCGATGTGCACATTGCGGGGCAGCGCGTCGCCGTGGATCGGTCCCGGCGGCAGCTGCGGGGTGAGCGCGGCGGCGGCCGAGGCGAAGCCGTCACGGCGCTCGCGCAGATACGCCGCGTCCGCGGGGTCGATCGCGTCGCCCGCGAGGCGCAGCCAGCGTTCCACACCGCCCAGCAGGTCGCGGGGCGGCAGGCCGAAGGAAGGGGAGGGCAGCGCGTGCACGATCCGCAGCAGCTCGGCCAGGTCCCGCGGCTCGGCGGGCCGTACCGGGTCGGGCAGCCGGTGCCACACGGTCACCGGGTGGCCCTCGGTCAGCAGCGCCTTCGGCTCCGCCGCCCGCACCGCCGGCACGCCCGCCTCCTCCAGCCACACCGCGATGTCCAGCTCCCGGCGCGCCCGGTCGAGGAGTTCGGCGTCGCGGCCCACCTTGACGACCAGGTCACCGGCGGCGAACACCGCGTTCTCGCCCAGGGCGAGCAGTCGCGCGTCCCGTGCCGCGCCGGGCAGCACCCCCGCCGCGGCCAGTACGTCCCGCGCCCGTGCCTCGTCCATCGTCCGCCTCCGTCGTCCTGTCATGCCGTCGTGTCCATGTATGCGTACGTCTGCGGCCGTCTCCCGCCGTCCGGGCCGTCCGGGGCGGCCCCGGCGCGTGTGGACCGGCCTTCGCCGGGTTCCCGCAGTCCGTCCGCCAGTGTCGCATCGGCACAGGTGGGGCGGTGTGCGCGGTGCCTTGACGGGGCACCGCCCCTTCACGACCATGACCAGGCCGTCCGCGCCGCGCGAAGGGGCTGATCACGTGACATCGGCGACCGAGGTGAAGAGACCGGCGCGCCGCGCGCCCGGCACCGGCCGGGTGCGGCGGCCCGCCGGCCACGGCGCGTGGTTCCTGGTGCTGCCCGCCCTGATCCCCATTCTGGTGCTCAGCGTCGGGCCGCTGCTCTACGGGATCCTGCTGGCGTTCACCGACGCCCAGTCGGGCCGGACGGAGCCCACGCAGTGGATCGGCGGCCTCAACTTCCGGGACCTGGCGCACGACACGCTGTTCTGGGAGTCGTTCCGGATCGGGCTGGTGTGGGCCGTCGGGGTGACCGTCCCGCAGTTCCTGCTCGCGCTCGGCCTCGCCCTGCTGCTCGACCAGAAGCTGCGGCTGCGCTGGCTGGCCCGCGCCCTGGCGATCGTCCCCTGGGCCATGCCCGAGGTCGTCGTCGGCATCATGTGGCGGCTGGTCTACAACCCGGATGCCGGCATCCTCAACGAGACCTTGCGCGATCTCGGCCTCGGCGACGGCCGGGACTGGCTCAGCGGCCTGGCGACCGCTCTGCCCGCCGTGATCGTCGTCGGCGTCTGGGCGGGCATGCCGCAGACGACCGTCGCGCTGCTCGCCGGTCTGCAGAACACCCCGCGCGAGCTGCACGAGGCCGCCGCCGTCGACGGCGCCGGTGCCTGGCGCCGCTTCCGCGCCGTCACCTGGCCCGCCCTGAAACCGGTCGCGCTGGCCATCACCGCGCTCAACCTGATCTGGAACTTCAACGCCTTCGCCCTGGTCTACGTGCTGACCAGCGGAGGCCCCGGCGGCCGGACCCGCCTGCCCATGCTGTTCGCCTACGAAGAAGCCTTCCGCTACGGCCAGTTCGGTTACGCGGCGGCGATGGGATGCGTCATGGTCGCCGTGATCTCGATTCTGCTGGCCATCTTCCTCGCCGGCCGCCTGAGGGGAGGTGAGGACGCGTGAAGTCCTCCGTCGCGGCCCGCGCGGGCCAGTACGCGGCCCTGCTCGCGTATCTCGTCTTCCTCGCCTTCCCGTTCCTGTGGCTGGTGTCCACGGCGTTCAAACCGCCGCGCGAACTGGCGAGCCTGCACCCCACCTGGATCCCGCGGGACCCCACCCTCGCCAACTTCCGGCAGGCCTTCGGCGAACAGCCCCTGCTGCGGGCCGCGTTCAACTCCCTGGCCGCCGCGCTCGCGGCGGCGGTGATCGCCGTCCTGATCGCCACGCCGATGGCGTACGTCATGGCCCGGCACCGCTCCAGACTCACCCGGGCGGCCACCGGATGGGTGGTGGTCGGCCAGGCTTTCCCGTTCGTCCTGCTGATCATCCCGCTCTTCCTGGTGCTGAAGGAGCTGCGGCTGATCGACTCCGTGCCGGGGCTGGTGATGGTGTACGTGGTGTGGTCCCTGCCGTTCGCGCTGTGGATGCTCACCGGGTACGTGCGGGCCGTGCCGGTGGAGCTGGAGGAGGCGGCGGCGGTCGACGGGGCCGGGCGGCTGCGCACGCTGGTGTCGGTGACGGCGCCGCTGCTCGCGCCGGGGATCGTGGCGACGGCGCTGTTCGCGTTCGTCACCGCCTGGAACGAGTTCTTCTTCGCGCTGGTGCTGCTGAAGACACCGGAGAAGCAGACCCTGCCGGTGGTGCTCACCCACTTCATCGGCGCGGAGGGCGTCGCCGACCTCGGCCCGCTGGCGGCGGCGGCCTTCCTGGCGACGCTGCCCTCCCTGGTCGTCTTCGCCCTCATCCAGCGGCGGATCACGGGCGGCATGCTCGCCGGGGCGGTGAAGAGCTGATGCGGACGAGAATCCTCACGGCGGCCGTCGCCGTCCTGCTGCTCCTCGCGGGCTGCTCCTCCGGCGGCACCCGGGACGACGGCCGGATCACTCTCCGTTTCCAGTCCCTGGCCTGGCAGCAGGAGTCGGTGGCGGCCACCAGGGAACTGGTGCGGGAGTGGAACGCGGCCCACCCGGACATCCGGGTCGAGTACGTCCAGGGCAGCTGGGACAGCGTCCACGACCAGCTGCTCACCTCCTTCGAGGGCGGCGAGGCGCCCGACGTCATCCACGACGCCTCCGACGACCTCGCCGACTTCGCCTACGGCGGCTACCTCGCCGACCTGACCGGTCTGCTGTCCGAGCGGCTGAGGGCGGACATCCCCCGGCACAGCTGGGAGACCGTCACCTTCGGCGACGGCGTCTACGGCGTGCCGTTCCTCCAGGAGCCCCGGGTGCTGATCGCCAACGCGGCCTGGCTGAGGGAGTCGGGTGTCCGGATCCCGACCCCCGAGCGGCCGTGGAGCTGGGCGGAGTTCCGGCAGGTGACCCGGCGGCTGAGCGGCGACGGGAAGTACGGCGTGGCCTGGCCGCTGAAGGAACCCGTGTCCGCCACGCTCAACCTGTCCCTCACCACCGGCGGACGGCTGTTCCACCGCGACGCGGACGGCAAGGTCACCGTCCGGTTCGAGGCGGCCGACCAGGTGGTGCCGCGCACCGTCCACGACCAGGTCGGCACCGACCGCAGCGCGCCGGCGTCGACCCTGGGCAGCGGCGGTTCCGACACCCTGCCCGGCTTCTTCGCCGGCCGGTACGCGATGGTGCCGCTCGGTTTCTCCTACCGCCAGCAGATCGCGCAGCAGGCGCCGGAGGGCTTCGAGTGGCAGGTGCTGCCCGCGCCGGCCGGTGCCGCCGGGCTCACCCAGGGCGTCAGCCCGCAGACGCTGTCCATCGCCGAGGACAGCCCGCACAAGAAGGAGGCCGCCGCCTTCCTCGACTTCCTGCTGCGTCCGCCGAACATGGTGCGCCTCGCCCTCGGGGACTGGATGCTGCCCACCGGCACCCAGGCGCTGAAGGACCCCGCCCTGCACACCGAAGAGCACGGCTGGGCCACCGGAACGGCCCTCGCCGGCCACCTCCGCCCGGCGCCCGCGCAGTCGGTGCGGGGTTATCCCGAGTGGAAGGACAAAGTCGCGACCCCGGCGCTCCAGGAGTACTACAGCGGGGCGATCGGACTCCGGGAGCTGCGCGAGCGGCTGGAGGAGGACGGCAACCTGGTGCTCGCCCGCTACCAGCGCTGAGGGCCCCGAGGGCACCGGACGACCGCCGGAAGAACAAATAAATTGCACGAGACGTATCGTCTCGCTTATGGTGAGGGCATGACGATCCCCGCCCACATCGCCATGTTCTCCATCGCCGCGCACGGCCACGTGAACCCGAGCCTGGAGGTGATCCGCGAGCTCGTGGCGCGGGGGCACCGGGTGACGTACGCGATCCCGCCGGCCTTCGCGGAGAAGATCGCCGTCACCGGCGCCGAGCCGAAACTCTGGAACTCCACGCTGCCGGGCCCCGACGCCGACCCCGAAGCCTGGGGGTCCACGCTGCTGGACAACGTCGAGCCGTTCCTCGACGACGCGATCCAGGCGCTCCCGCAGCTGATCGAGGCATACCGGGGGGACGAGCCGGACCTCGTGCTGCACGACATCACCTCGTACCCGGCCCGCGTCCTCGCCCACCGCTGGGGCGTGCCCGCGATCTCCCTCTCGCCGAACCTCGTCGCCTGGGAGGGCTACGAGGAGGAGGTCGCCGAGCCGATGTGGGAGGAGCCGAGGAAGACCGAGCGCGGCCGGGCCTACTACGCCCGCTTCCGGAGCTGGCTGGAGGAGAACGGCATCACCGAGCATCCCGACCCGTTCGTCGGCCGCCCGGCCCGTTCCCTGGTGCTGATCCCGAAGGCGCTCCAGCCGCACGCCGACCGGGTCGACGAGACCGTGCACACCTTCGTCGGCGCCTGCCAGGGCGACCGCGGTGCCGAGGGGACCTGGCAGCGCCCCGCCGGCGCGGAGAAGGTGGTCCTCGTCTCGCTCGGCTCCGCCTTCACCAAGCGGCCGGACTTCTACCGCCGGTGCCTGAAGGCGTTCGGCGACCTGCCGGGCTGGCACCTGGTGCTCCAGATCGGCCGGCACGTCGACCCCGCCGACCTCGGGGACGTACCGGGCAACGTGGAGGTGCACTCCTGGGTGCCGCAGCTCGCCGTCCTGAGGCAGGCCGACCTGTTCGTCACCCACGCCGGCGCGGGCGGCAGCCAGGAGGGCCTGGCCACCGCCACCCCGATGATCGCCGTACCGCAGGCCGTGGACCAGTTCGGCAACGCCGACATGCTCCAGGCGCTCGGCGTCGCCCGGCACCTTCCCGCCGAGGAGGCGACCGCCGAGGCGCTGCGCACGGCGGCCCTCCGGCTCGTCGACGACCCGGAGGTGGCCCGGAAGGCGAAGGAGATCCAGGCCCGGATGGCGCAGGAGGGCGGTACGCGGCAGGCGGCCGACCTCATCGAGGCGGAGCTCGCGTCGGCCCGCGGCGGGAGCCGGGAGGAGACGGCGCGGGCGTGACGCCCCGCCCCGCCTCCACGGCGGCCGCGGCCGCCGGAACCACCACCTGCGCCGACTGCTCGAAACCGGCCGTCGGGGACGGCGTCGTCGACTGCGACGGCCGCGGCACCACCGGCGACCCGCGGTCCGTGGCGTTTGCTACGTGTCGCGCGCCTCGTGGAAGCGCCGGGCCGGTTCCACCCGGGAACCCACGTCCGGCTTCCGGAAGATCTGGCGCAGGTGGTGGTTCACGGCGTGCGGGGAGCGGGCGATGTGCCTGGCCACCTGCTGGTCGGTCATTCCCCTGGCCACCGGGCGGGCCACCTCGAGTTCCGCCTCGGTGAGTGTGCCAGCCCGGCGGCCCGCGCCAGGGGCCGCCCGGCCCCGCTCTATGGTGGGCGGATGACGACGACGTACGCGGCGCTGCTGCGCGGGATCAACGTGGGCGGCAGCAGGAAACTCCCGATGGCCGACCTGCGCACGCTGCTGGCCGAGCTCGGCCACACCGGAGTACGCACCCACCTGCAGAGCGGCCAGGCCGTGTTCACGGCCGGGCACGGCGACGAGGAGTCACTCGCCGCCGAGCTCGCCCAGGCCGTCGAGAAGCGCTTCGGCTTCCCCGTCGACGTGATCGTGCGCGACCACGCCTACCTGAAGGCCGTCGCCGAGGCGTGCCCGTTCCCGGCCGCCGAACTGGAGGCCAGGCAGCTCCACGTCACCTACTTCTCCGCGCCGGTCGGCCCCGAGCGCTTCGCCGGGATCGACCGGGCTGCCCACCTCCCCGAGGAGTTCCGGCTCGGCGACCGCGCGCTGTACCTGTACGCGCCGGAGGGCCTGGGCCGCTCCCGGCTGGCCGAGGCCCTCTCCAGGCCCCGGGTGAACAAGGGCGTGACCGCCACCACCCGCAACTGGAACACCGTCCTCAAACTGGTGGAGCTGACCCGCGCCTGAGCCCGGCGTCAGGCCCCCACCACCGCCCGCACCGGCACCCGGGCCCCGTCGTACCGCTCCAGCAGCAGCCGCGCCACCTCCGGCGCGGGGCCGAGGACGCCGGCGAGGACGTCCGCCCCGGCCGCGCCCCGGGCGATCCGGTCCGGCAGGAAGCCGGGCGCCAGGACGTACGGGGCGACCGCCACCCGCGGGCAGCCCAGCGCGCGCAGTGCGCGCACCGCGTCCTCTGTGCGTGGAAGGGATGCGGAGGCGAACGCAGGCCGCACGGCGCACCAACCGGTGTGCCGCCACTCCCGCGCGATTGCTGCGATCACTGCGATCGCCTCCGGGTCGGTGGACCCCGCCGAGGCCAGGACGACCCCGGTCGAGGACTTGTCGGCGGGCGTCAGGCCCGCCTCGTACAGGCGCCGCTCCAGCGCCGCCGTCAGCAGCGGGGAGGGGCCGAGCACCTCGGCCTGCCGGATCCGCAGCCGGGGCGGCGCCTGCGCCAGGACGGCCGGGATGTCCGCCTTGGCGTGGAAGGCGCGGGTCAGCAGCAGCGGCAGGGCGACGACGTCCCGCACCCCCTGCGCCGCCAGGGACTCCAGCACCCCCGGCACCGAGGGGACGTTGAAGTCGAGGAACCCGGTCTCCACGCGCAGGCCCGGCCGCAGCGACCGTACCCGGCGCACCAGGGCGTGCACGGTCGCGGCGTGCCGCGCATCGCGGCTGCCGTGGGCGATGACGAGCAGGACCGGAGTGGGCATGACGGGCCTCGGTTCCTCGGTTTCTCAGTTCCGCACCAGCAGACCGCGGCTGCGCAGCACCCACCGCTCCAGCGGGCTGAAGATCAGCAGGTCGATGGCGATGCCGACGATCAGGATGAGCAGGATGGCCTCGAACACCATGGCCATGTCGCTGGCGTTGCGGCCGTTCTCCAGGAGCTGGCCGAGGCCGACACCGAGGTCGGGGAAGGACGCGATGATCTCCGCGGCCATCAGGGAGCGCCAGGAGAACGCCCAGCCCTGCTTCAGGCCCGCCACATAGCCGGGCAGCGCGGCCGGCAGCACGATGTGCCAGGTGCCCTTCAGGCCCGTCGCGCCCAGGGTGCGGCCCGCGCGCAGGAAGAGCGGGGGCACCTGGTCGACGCCGGAGACCAGGCCGTTGGCGATGGAGGGGACCGCGCCGAGCAGGATCACGGCGTACATCATCGAGTTGTTCAGGCCGAGCCAGATCACGGCCGGCGGCACCCACGCCACCGAGGGGAGGGACTGGAGGCCGGACAGGATCGGGCCGAGGGCCGCGCGCACGAACCTCACCCGCGCCACCAGCAGACCCAGCGGGGTGCCGATCAGCAGGGCGAAGCAGAAGCCGAGCAGGCCGCGCGAGACGCTGGTCCAGATGTAGCCGAGCAGCTCGCCCTGGAGCCAGGCGTCCCGGACGACGTTCCACACGTCGGCCGGCGCGGGCAGCTTCGTCGGATCGTCGACGATCCCGAAGGAGACCAGCGCCTGCCACACCGCCAGCACCAGCGCCACGGCGAGCACCGGCGGCAGGATCTTCTCCGTGAACGTCTGCCGGAACGGCTTGCGGCCCTGCTGGACGGTCTCCAGCGCGTCCAGGCCCGCCTCCAGGCCGGCGAGGTCGCCGCCGTCCTTGGCGGCGGCGGTCGTCGTCGTGTCAGTGCTGGCCATGGCGGCGGATCTCCCCACGCAGTTCTTCGGTGATCTCGACGGACAGCTCCGCCACGGCGGTGTCCTCGATGCGGCGCGGGTGCGGGATGCCGACCGTCCACTCGCGCGCGATGCGCCCGGGACGGGACGACAGCAGCACCACGCGCTGGGCGAGGCGGACGGCCTCGCGCACGTTGTGCGTGACGAACAGCACGGACAGCCCCGTCTCGCGCCAGATCCGGGTCAGCTCGTCGTGCAGCACGTCCCGCGTGATGGCGTCCAGCGCCGCGAACGGCTCGTCCATCAGCAGCAGCCGGCTCTCCTGCGCGAGCGCCCGCGCCATCGCCACCCGCTGGCGCATACCGCCCGACAGCTCGTGCACCCGCTTGCCGTACGCGCCGCTCAGCCGGACGAGTTCGAGCAACTCCTCCGCCTTGCCGCGCCGCTCGTTCTTCGGCACGCCCCGCAGCTTCAGGGCGAGTTCGATGTTCTTGCCCGCGGTCAGCCACGGGAACAGGGCGTGCTCCTGGAACATCAGCGCCGGGCGGCCGTCGGTCGTGATGCCGCCGGCGCTGGGCTCGTCCAGGCCCGCCACCAGGTTCAGCAGGGTGGACTTGCCGCAGCCGGAGGCCCCCAGGAGGGTGACGAACTCGCCGGGCGCGACATCGAGGCTGATGTCGTCCAGCACGAGCTGCCGTCCGGCGGGGCCCGCGAACGACTTCGAGACGTGCTCGATCCGGGCGGCACAGGTCGCCGCCTCGGTGCCGTCGGCGGCCTTGGCGAGGGTCGTGGCCATGGTCGTCACCTCCTGGGTACGGGTCGGGGTCCGGGCTTACTTCACACCGAGGCCGGCGTCGTCGACCGCGGGCCGGCCCGCCGCCTTCAGCACCTTGTTGAGCAGCGCGAGGTCGTAGATGCCCTCGAGGTCGGGCTCCTTGAGCAGGCCCGCCTTCACCGCGTGCTCGGCCTGGGCGTCGAGGGTGGCGGCCAGCGGGTCGTCGGTGACCTGGATCGACTTCCACGCCGGGTCCAGGACCTCGGCGGGCAGCGCCTTGCCGGTGTCGGCGGCCAGCTGCTCGTTCGCCGCGGCCTTGGCCTCCTCCGGATGGTCCTTGATCCACTGGTTGGTCTCGACCGACGCCTTCAGCACGGCCTCGACGGCCTTGGGGTGCTCCGCGAGGAACTTCTGCGACACGATGATGTTCGTGATGACGAACTTCTCGTCCGGCCACAGGCTCGCCTCGTCCAGGAGCACCTTGCCGCCCTCGGCGACCAGCTTGGACGCGGTGGGCTCGGGCACCCAGGCGCCGTCGATGGAGCCCGCCTTGTAGGCGTCCGGGGTGACCTTGTTGTCGCTGCGGACGACCGTCACATCGCCCTTGCCGCTCTGGGCGTCGACCTTCCAGCCCTGCTCGGCGGCCCAGTTGAGGAACGCCACGTCCTGGGTGTTGCCGAGCTGCGGGGTCGCGATCCGCTTGCCCTCGACGTCCTTCAGCGACTTGATCTTCTCCGGGTTCACCACCAGCTTCACCCCGCCGGAGGCCGAACCGCCGATGATCCGCAGGTTCTTGCCGTTCGACTTGGTGTAGCCGTTGATGGCCGGGGACGGGCCGATCCAGCCGATGTCGAGGGAGCCGGAGTTGAGCGCCTCGATCTCCGACGGTCCGGCGTTGAAGATGGCGTACTGCGCCTTGGTGGCGCCCAGCTCCTTCTGGAAGAAGCCCTTCCGGTTGCCCACCAGCGCGGTCGCGTGGGTGACGTTGCCGAAGTAGCCGATCCGGACGGAGTCCAGCCCGTCGGTCTTCTTCGCCCCGGCGGCGACCTGGGCGGTGCCGTCCTCCTTGGCCTGGGAACCGTATCCGCAGGCGGCGAGGGCGAGCAGGGGCAGGGAGGCGAGGACCGCGAGGCTGCGGCGCAGGGCGGGGATGGCAGGCACGGGAGGTGTTCCTCTCGTTGGCCCGGCGGTCACGACCCCCGTCGTGGGGTCAGGTCGTGGCCGGGAGATCGGCAGGTCTTCGGCGGTGCGGACGGCATGCGGTGCGGGCGCGCGGGCAGCGCGCGTACGTCACCGTCCACATCGCGCCACTCCGCCCTGCCCGCTGCCGAGGGCGCCGCTGCCGACGCGGCCGCCCTCCTTGGCGAACGTGGAGTAGAAGTCGGGGGAGCGCATGCTCAGAAGTCCCACCCGTCGTCGCCGGCCGCGCCCTGGGCCGGCTCCGGGGCCGCGAAGGACTCGCCGACCATGCCCGCGGTGAGCGTGGTGCCGTCGCTCGGGTCGATCAGGATGAACGAACCGGTCCGCCGGGAGGCGGCGTAGGAGTCGAGCGGCAGCGGCTCGGCGGTGCGGATCTTCACCCGGCCGATGTCGTTGGCCACCAGCCGGCCCGGGTGCGGGTGCAGGGACAGGTCGTCCAGCGTCAGCCGGGACGGGATGTCCTTCACGATCGCCTTGACCGTGCGGGTGCCGTGTTTGAGCAGCACCCGGTGGCCGACGGTGAGCGGGGCGTCGGCGACGTGGCACACGGTCGCCTCGACATCCTGCGTGGTGGCCGGGGCGTCCTGGCTCGGCACGATCAGGTCGCCGCGGGAGATGTCGATGTCGTCCGCGAGCAGCAGCGTCACCGACTGCGGCGTCCAGGCGACGTCGACCGGCTCGCCCAGCAGGTCGATGCCGGTGACCGTCGTCGTCCGGCCCGACGGCAGGACGGTGACCTCCTCGCCGACGCGGAAGGAACCGGCGGCGATCTGGCCGGCGTACCCCCGGTAGTCGGGGTGCTCGGCGGTCTGCGGGCGGATCACGTACTGCACGGGCAGGCGGGCGTGGCAGTGCGCCAGGTCGTGGCTGACCGGGACCGTCTCCAGGTGCTCCAGCACCGTCGGGCCGCCGTACCAGTCCATGTGCGCGGACGGCTCCACCACGTTGTCCCCGGCCAGCGCCGAGATCGGGATGGCGGTGACCTCGGGGACGCCCAGCTCGGTCGCGTACGCCGTGAACTCCTCGGCGATGGACGCGAACGCCTTCTCCTCGTAGCCGACCAGGTCCATCTTGTTGACGGCGAGGACGACGTGGGGGACGCGCAGCAGGGCGGCGATGGCGGCGTGGCGGCGGGTCTGCTCGACGACGCCGTTGCGGGCGTCGACCAGGATCACCGTCAGCTCGGCCGTGGAGGCGCCGGTGACCATGTTCCGCGTGTACTGCACGTGGCCGGGGGTGTCGGCGAGGATGAACCGGCGCCGGGGGGTGGCGAAGTAGCGGTAGGCCACGTCGATGGTGATGCCCTGCTCGCGCTCGGCGCGCAGGCCGTCGGTGAGCAGCGCGAGGTCCGGGCCCTCCTGGCCGCGGCTCGCCGAGGCGCGCTCCACGGCCTCCAGCTGGTCGGCCAGGACCGACTTGGAGTCGTGCAGCAGCCGCCCGACGAGGGTGGACTTGCCGTCGTCGACGGACCCGGCGGTGGCGAACCGCAGCAGGGTGGTGGCCGAGAGCTCCTCGGTCGTGATCGTGCTCATCTCTAGAAGTACCCCTCGCGCTTGCGGTCTTCCATCGCGGCCTCGGAGAGCTTGTCGTCGGCGCGGGTGGCGCCGCGTTCGGTCAGCCGGGAGGCGGCGATCTCGGCGATCACCTTCTCGATGGTGTCGGCGTCGGAGTCGACGGCACCGGTGCAGGACATGTCACCGACGGTGCGGTAGCGCACCTGCCGCTTCTCGACCGTCTCGCCGTCCTTGGGGCCGCCCCACTCGCCGGCGGTCAGCCACATGCCGCCGCGCCGGAACACCTCGCGCTCGTGCGCGTAGTAGATCTCCGGCAGCTCGATGTCCTCGCGGGCGATGTACTGCCACACGTCCAGCTCGGTCCAGTTGCTGAGCGGGAAGACGCGCACGTGCTCGCCGGGCGCGTGGCGGCCGTTGTACAGGTTCCACAGCTCGGGGCGCTGGCGGCGCGGGTCCCACTGGGAGAACTCGTCGCGCAGGGAGAACACCCGCTCCTTGGCCCGGGCCTTCTCCTCGTCGCGGCGCCCGCCGCCGAAGACCGCGTCGAACCTCTCGCTCTGGATCTTCTCCGTCAGGGGGAGGGTCTGGAGCGGGTTGCGGGTGCCGTCGGGCCGCTCCTTGAGCACGCCGCGGTCGATGTAGTCCTGCACGGAGGCCACGTGCAGCCGCAGCCCGTGCCGGGCCACCGTGCGGTCGCGGTAGGCGAGGACCTCGGGGAAGTTGTGCCCGGTGTCCACGTGCAGCAGCGCGAAGGGGACCGGCGCGGGCGTGAACGCCTTCAGCGCCAGGTGCAGCATGACGATGGAGTCCTTGCCGCCGGAGAAGAGGATCACCGGGTTCTCGAACTCGCCCGCCACCTCGCGGAAGATGTGCACCGCCTCGGATTCGAGGGCGTCCAGGTGGGAGAGCGCGTACGGGCTGCCGGTCTCCCCGGTGACGGTGGCGACGGTGGTCGTGCCGGTCATGCCAGTCCCCTTTCGCTGAGCAGGGCGTACACCGACGCCGCGGACTCCTGCACGGTCTGGTTCTGGGACTCGATGCGCAGATCGGGCGCCTCGGGCTCCTCGTACGGGTCGTCGACGCCGGTGAGCCCGGTCAGCTCGCCCGCCGCCTGCTTGGCGTACAGCCCCTTCACATCGCGCACGGAGCACACCTCGACCGGCGTCGCCACGTGCACCTCCAGGTACGGCGTGCCGTGCTCCTGGTGCCGCTTGCGCACCGCGTCGCGGCTGTCGGCGTAGGGCGCGATCACCGGGACGAGGGCCAGGACGCCGTGGCGGGCGAGCAGCTCGGCGACGAAACCGATGCGCTGCACGTTGGTGTGCCGGTCCTCGCGGCCGAAGCCGAGGCCCGCCGAGAGGAACTCGCGGATCTCGTCACCGTCGAGCACCTCGACGCGGCGGCCCTCCTCACGGAGCCGTCCGGCCAGCTCGTGGGCGATGGTGGTCTTGCCGGCGCTCGGCAGACCCGTGAGCCAGACGGTGGCTCCGGTCGTCACGTGGTTCTCCTGGGTCGCAGTGGTCGCAGTGGTCGCTTGGGGCGCATGGGTAACAGCAGCGGGAACGCCGGTAACAGCAGTAACAGCGGGACCTGTGGGCTCCGTGTGCGTGCCTGTGGCCGTCATGTGTGCAGCCCGCACTCGGTCTTGGCCCGGCCCGCCCAGCGGCCGGCGCGCGCGTCCTCGCCCTCCAGCACCCGGCGGGTGCAGGGCGCGCAGCCGACGGAGGCGTACCCGTCCATCAGCAGCGGGTTGGTCAGGACGCCGTGCTCGGCGACGTAGGCGTCCACGTCGTCCTGCGTCCAGCGGGCGATGGGGGAGACCTTGACCTTGCCCCGCTTGGCGTCCCAGCCGACGACCGGGGTGTTCGCCCGGGTCGGGGACTCGTCGCGGCGCAGGCCGGTCGCCCAGGCGAGGTAGCCCTTCAGGCCCTCCTCCAGCGGCTGGACCTTGCGCAGCCTGCAGCACAGGTCGGGGTCGCGGTCGTGCAGCTTCGGGCCGTACTCGGCGTCCTGCTCGGCGACGGTCCGGCGCGGGGTGAGCGTGATGACGTTGACGTCCATCACGGCCTCGACCGCGTCCCGGGTGCCGATGGTCTCGGGGAAGTGGTAGCCGGTGTCGAGGAACACCACGTCGACGCCGGGCATCGCGCGGGACGCGAGGTGGGCGACGACCGCGTCCTCCATGGAGGAGGTCACGCAGAAGCGCCTGCCGAAGGTCTTCGCGGCCCACTGGAGGATCTCCAGCGCGGAGGCGTCCTCCAGCTCGCGGCCCGCCCGCTCGGCGAGCTCCTTGAGCTCCTCGGCCGTGCGCTCTTCCTGAATCGCCGTCATATTCCGTCCCCTCCCGTGGAGTTGGGCTGAAGGCCCCGGGCCAGCAGCCCGAGGAACTTCAACTGGAATGCGCGGTTGCACCCGGCGCATTCCCAGGCGCCGTGACCCTGCTCGTTCGGACGCAGGTCCTCGTCGCCGCAGTAGGGGCAGTGGAAGGGGGCGGCGCGCTCGCTCACGACAGCGCCTCCTCGGAGGCGCGGGCCGCCCAGGCGGCGAACCGCTCGCCGTCCTCGCGCTCGGCCTGGAAGCGCTTGAGGACGCGCTCGACGTAGTCCGGCAGCTCCTCCGCCGTCACCTTCAGGCCGCGCACCTTGCGGCCGAAGCCGGCCTCCAGGCCGAGCGCGCCGCCCAGGTGCACCTGGTAGCCCTCGACCTGCTCGCCCCGGTCGTTCAGGACCAGCTGGCCCTTGAGGCCGATGTCCGCCACCTGGATACGGGCGCAGGCGTTCGGGCAGCCGTTGAGGTTGATGGTGAGGGGCTCGTCGAAGTCCGGGATGCGGCGCTCCAGTTCGTCGATGAGCGAGGCGCCGCGCGCCTTGGTCTCGACGATGGCGAGCTTGCAGTACTCGATGCCGGTGCAGGCCATGGTGCCGCGCCGGAAGGGCGAGGGCTTGGCGGTGAGGTCGAGCGCCTCCAGGGCGTCGACCAGCGAGCCGACCTGTTCCTCCGCGACGTCGAGAATGATCATCTTCTGCTCGACGGTGGTGCGCACCCGGCCCGATCCGTGGGCCTCCGCCAGCTCGGCGATCTTCGTCAGGGTGGCGCCGTCGACCCGGCCGACGCGCGGGGCGAAACCGACGTAGAAGCGGCCGTCCTTCTGCCGGTGGACGCCGACGTGGTCGCGCCAGCGCTCCACGGGCTGCGCGGGCGCCGGGCCGTCGGCCAGCTCCCGCTTCAGGTACTCGTCCTGGAGCACCTGACGGAACTTCTCCGCGCCCCAGTCGGCGACCAGGAACTTCAGCCGGGCGCGGTTGCGCAGCCGCCGGTAGCCGTAGTCACGGAAGATCGAGATGACGCCCTCGTAGACGTCCGGGACGTCCTCCAGCGGCACCCAGGCGCCGAGCCGGACCCCGATCTTGGGGTTGGTGGACAGGCCGCCGCCGACCCACAGGTCGAAGCCGGGGCCGTGCTCGGGGTGGACGACGCCCACGAAGGCGACGTCGTTGATCTCGTGCGCCACGTCCAGCAGCGGCGAGCCCGAGATCGCGGACTTGAACTTGCGGGGCAGGTTCGAGAACGCCGGGTTGCCGATGACCCGGCGGTGGATCTCGTCGATGGCCGGGGTGCCGTCGATGATCTCGTCGGCGGCGATGCCGGCCACGGGCGAGCCGATGATGACGCGGGGGGTGTCGCCGCACGCCTCGGTGGTGGACAGGCCGACGGCCTCCAGCCGGTTCCAGATCTCGGGCACGTCCTCGATCCGGATCCAGTGGTACTGCACGTTCTGCCGGTCGGTGATGTCGGCGGTGCCGCGGGCGAACTCCTGCGAGATCTCGCCGATGACGCGCAGCTGGCGCGTGGTCAGCCGTCCGCCGTCGATGCGGACGCGCAGCATGAAGTACTCGTCCTCCAGCTCCTCCGGCTCCAGCACCGCGGTCTTGCCGCCGTCGATGCCGGGCTTGCGCTGGGTGTACAGGCCCCACCAGCGCATCCGGCCGCGCAGGTCGTTGGGGTCGATCGAGCCGAAGCCCCGCTTGGAGTAGATCGTCTCAATACGTGTCCGCACATTGAGACCGTCGTCGTCCTTCTTGAACTGTTCGTTGCCGTTGAGCGGGGTGAAGTGACCCGCGGCCCACTGACCCTCGCCGCGGTGACGGCTCACCTTGCGGCGGACGGGCGCGGCGGCAGGGTTGGGTGGGGTGGCGGTCATCGTGGACACGTCCTTCGGGACAGGCGGAAAGCGGCTCTGACCTGCATGGGAAAGCGCATGGGCAGGCGTGCGCTCCGTTGCGCGGGAATGAGGCGATGCGGGGGGATCCGGGACTGCTGGGTGCTGCTGGAGGAGCTCTCAGCGCGCCGGACAGATGGCGCTGGACATGCGGCCGAGGTCGACGTGGCGTCGACTCACCAAGGCGATTCCAGTTCCAGGCATGACGGAAGCGTGGCACGGCGATCTGGACACAGTCCAGCTTCGTCCAAAATGCAGACACCCTTGTCTCGCAGAGCGAGACAAGGGTGGTGTCGATCACACGCTCGGACCGGCCGGGGCCGCGCGGGTCAGGCGGGGAAGGCTCCGGGCCAGGGCCCCGGCACCGGCACCTCCGGCTCCTCCTCGACCTTGGTGTCGAACAGCCGGAAGCCGCGGCGCAGGTAGTTGTCCATCGCGAACTCGCCGTCCTTGCTGCACGTGTGCAGCCACACCCGCTTGGTCTCGGCCAGGCCCGGCCAGCGGTCCGCGAGGTCCCAGGCGCGGGCGGTGCCGCAGGACAGCAGGTACCCGCCGATGCGCCGCCCCCGGAACGCGGGGAGCAGCCCGAAGTACTCGATCTCCACCACCCCGTCGTCCTGCGGGGTCATCTCCACGTACCCGGCGGGCGTGCCCCGGTCGTAGGCCACCCAGGTCTCCACGCCGGGCCGCCGCAGGTGCTCCTGCCACCGCGCGTACGTCCAGCCCAGCCGGTCCGTCCAGCGGATGTCGCCGCCGACCGCGGTGTACAGGAAGCGGCTGAACTCGGGCGAGGGCACCTCCGAGCGGACGATCCGGACATCGCCCTCGGGGGCGGCGGCCGGAAGGAGGTCCGTCGGGGCGGTCTGCTCCAGGGACCAGGTGGTCACGGGGATGTTGGTCATGCCGGCCAGGGAACCATCCGGCGCGGAACCCTGTCGACCCGCACCGGGTCCCCGGCCGCCGGGCGGCTCCCCGTCAGCGCAGGGCCGCGTCGATCGAGGCCAGCGGCACGGCGAACAGTACGCGGCCGGACTGCGACCAGACCTCGCCGGTCTGCCGGTCGTACGACAGGGACCCCGCCTCCCCGCTCCAGCAGTGCTTCGACCGGTCGGCACCGCACTCGGCGACCTCGGCGTCCGTGCCGTCCTGCCGTCCCAGGACGGCACGCCCTCCCGGCTCGTGGGCCGCGCGGGTGAGGTACCAGCCGGTGCGGCCGGAGCCGGGCGGGCGGTGCGCCAGGAGGCCGCCGATTCCGGCGGCCCGGGTCTCGTGCGCTTCCACGGCGTCCACGTGCCCGGCCGCGTCGGCGGCGAGCGGACCGGGGCGCGCCGGATCCTCGCCGAGCGCGTAGCGCCACAGGCGGGCGGGCCGGCCGGCGTCCGCCGGCACCCGCTCACCGGCGACCACGCCGGCGCCGTCGGCCGTGCGGTCCAGGGAGAGCGCGGCGGGGCGCGGCGCGCCGTCGGCCGGGCGGTAGGCGGCGACGGCGGGGAGCACGTACCGGTAGCCGTGTGCCGACCAGCCGCCGGGCACCCGGCCGACGGCCTCGGCGCCGACGGTGGCGCGGAGCACGCGGTCCATGTCGTACACGTACAGCGCCTCGCGGTCCCCGGCGCCGGCGGTGACGAGCAGCTTGTCCCCGTACCAGACCATGCCGGAGACGGGGGAGGCGAGGCCGCGGTAGTCGCGTCCGCCGTCCACCGGGACGACGAGCAGGGCCGACACGTGGCGCGGCCGGTCCGGGGCGTCCGCGTCGACGAAGGCGACCCGGGACAGGGGCCGGTCCGCGGGGGAGGGGCCGGCGTCCGCGTCGCCACCGGGGCCGTCCCCGTCGCCGCGGATGCCCTCCGGGCCGCGGCCGTCTTCCGCGCCCCGGCCGTCTTCGCCGCCGCTGCCGTCGTGGCTGCCGTGGCCGTCCTCGCCGTCGGACGACCAGGCGGAGAGGATCACCCGGTGCCCGCCCCAGCGGCCGTCCGCGGAGGCGTCCGCGGAGGTGGTGACGGCCCCGGGACGCCACCCCCGGGTGTCGTCCTCGCCCCAGCAGTACGCCCGGGTGGCCGCGGGCGCGACGGGCAGCGCGGCGCGCTCCTCGGCCGCGCAGTCGTCGGCGTCGCGCAGGACGCGGTCGGCGGAGGCGAGGACCGTCTCCGCGCCGACGGGGCGGCCCATCGCCGAGGAGAGCCGGTCGAGCCAGTGGGCGGGCACCCGGTGCTCGGTGAGGCGCAGTTGGCTCCGCGCGGCGGGGGAGTCGAGCGCCCGGAGCGGTCCGGGGCCCTCGGTGACCTGGGCCTGGGAGGCGCTGATCAGGGTGGCGGCGGCGGTGAGGGAGAGGGCGGTCCCGGCCAGGGCCGCGCGCAGGGCCCGGGCCCGCCGGCGTCTGCGGTGTCTGCCGCGATGCTTCATACAACCTCCCCAGGCGCCGGGCCAGGAGCGCCTGATGGTCCCCGCGTTGACCGAGAAGCAGGTGGGATGACCCACAGGGGATGCTACGGCAGACGCGGGGGCGGCGGGCCAATACCCCGCACATATGCGGGAGATGCGGCAGGCACGGGGGAGAGGGGGCGCACGGGCCGCGCGCGAGAGGGGGCGCACGGGCCGCGCGCGAGAGGGGGCGCACGGGCCGCGCGCTCAGTCCGGCGCGGCGGACGCCCGTCGCCGCGCCACCGCGGGTGCCGTCGAGTGCGGCAGCAGGTCGCGCGGGTCGTCCGGGAGGAGCACCTGGACCTCGGCGTCCTCACGGAAACGATACGGCCGGTGGTGCAGGTGGGCCCCGAGGTACCGCCGTACCCGCGACATCTCGGCGCGCACCGTCACCGTACGGGCCGGGTCGCCGAACAGGTCGGCGGCGAGCGCGGCGGCGCTGCGGCCGGTGCGGTGGACGGCCAGGACGTAGAGCAACTCCGCGTGCCGGGGGCTCAGTCCGTACGTCCAGGAACCCGCGCCGCCGGTCACCTCCACCGACCAGTGGCGCGGCTGCCGCAGGTCGAGCACGATCCGTGTGCCGTCCTCCGGTACCGGGTCCCCGGCCGCCGCCCGCACCAGCCAGCCCTCGGCGAGCGGCTCCACGGTGCACGGCCCCAGCACCGGCAGCCATCCGGGGCCCGCCGTCAGGGACTTGGGCAGTGCGATCCGGCGCGTGTACGGCATTCCCGTCACGGCGGCGGTCCAGCCGTCCCGGTCCACCACCGCCGCGCGCCCGCCGATCCGGGCCAGCACCGGTGCCGCCACCGCGCGCAGCCGCTCCAGCGACCGCGTGTGCAGTTCGCGCAGCCGTGCCTCGGCCAGCCCGGCCACCGACTCGACCCAGGCGAGCGTGGCCGGGTGCATCGTCTCCAGCGGTCCGCTGACGTCCACCACGCCGATCAGCCGCCCGTCGCGCGGGTCGGTGATCGGCGCCCCGGCACAGGTCCAGGTGGTGTGGGAGCGCACGAAGTGCTCGGAGGCGAAGACCTGCACGGGCCGCCGGGTGACCGCGGGGGTGCCCACGCCGTTCGTGCCGACGACGTCCTCCCGCCAGTCGGCCCCCAGCTCGAAGCCCAGCCCGTCGGCCTTGCGCAGCACGGGCACACTGCCCTCGCGCCACAGCACCCGCCCCTCGGCGTCGGCGACCACCATGATGTGGTGGGCGACGTCCGCGGCCGACAGCAGCCCCTGCCGCAGCACCGGCAGCACCGTGCGCAGCGGCGAGTGCGCGCGCCGCCGCTCCAGCTCCTCACGGGACAGCAGCCCGGAACGGAAGTCGTGGTCGGGGTCGACCCCGCTGCGCAGCATCCGCTGCCACGACTGCTCGATCACCGGGCGCGGCCGCACCGGGGCGCGCCGCCCGGAGAGCCGGGCGGAGCGGACCTCGCTGAGCACCCGCGCCGCCCGCGCCGTGTCCACGGCGGCGAGCTGCGTCACGTCCATCGGCGAGAGCACCACTGGTTCTCGTCCTCCCGGAGAAAAGGTCCGGGCGACCGCGACCGCCGCGTGGCGGCCGGCCGCGCTCCCCGGCGTCCGTCGTGCACCGCATCCCATACTGCCGCTCGTACCGAACAGAAGAACACGGACGGCACACAGGTCAGCAGAAAGGTGCAACCCCCTGCAACCCTGGTGGACGGCCCCTCGATGGGCGGACACTTGAGCGACGCCGTCCTGAACGGCGTCCGCGGCCTTGACCGGGCCTGTGAAGCGGGGGTGGTGCCGTGTCGGCGCAGCACCACCCCCGCGTCCCGGCGGCCCCGGCCCGGACCGGCCCGGAACTCAGGAGACGGGCCGCACCCTTACGAGACGGGCCGCACTTTCACGAGACGGGCCGCACCCTTACGAGACGGGCCGCACTCTCACGAGACGGGCCGCACCCTTACGAGACGGGCCGCACTCTCACGAGACGGGCCGCGCCCGCTCCACCACCGACGCCAGATCCAGCGTGGCCGGCAGCGTGCCGAACGACGCGCCCCCGTCGCCGCCCAGCCGTGCGGCGCAGAACGCGTCGGCGACCTCCGGCGGCGCGTACCGCACCAGCAGCGACCCCTGGAGCACCAGCGCCAGCCGCTCCACCAGCCGCCGCGCCCGGCCCTCCACCGCCTGGAGGTCGGACAACTCGGTCAGCAGGTTCTTGATCGCCCCGTCCAGCCGGTGATCGGCGCCGCGTGCCCGGCCCACCTCCGTCAGGTAGGCGTCCAGCGCCTGCGGCTGCCGCCCGAGCGCCCGCAGCACGTCCAGCGCCTGGACGTTGCCCGCGCCCTCCCAGATCGAGTTCAGCGGCGACTCCCGCACCAGCCGGGGCATCCCGGACTCCTCGACGTACCCGTTGCCGCCCAGGCACTCGGCCGCCTCGACCGCCACCGGCGCGCACCGCTTGGTCACCCAGTACTTGGCCGCCGGCACCGCGATCCGCAGCAGCGCCCGCTCCTGCTCGTCGCCGCCCTCGCCGGCGTCGTACGCCGCCGCCAGCCGCAGCGCGAGCGTGGTGGCCGCCTCCGACTCGACGGCGAGGTCGGCCAGGACGTTGCGCATCAGCGGCTTGTCGATCAGCCGGCCGCCGAACGCCTCACGGTGCGCGCAGTGGTGGATCGCCTGCGCCACCGCCTGCCGCATCAGCCCCGCCGAGCCGAGCACGCAGTCCAGCCGGGTCGCGGCGACCATCCCGATGATGGTCCGCACCCCCTGCCCCTCCTCGCCGACCCGGCGGGCCCAGGTCCCGGCGAACTCGACCTCGGCGGAGGCGTTGGACCGGTTGCCCAGCTTGTCCTTCAGCCGCTGGATCAGGAACGCGTTGCGGGTGCCGTCCGCCAGCACGCGCGGCACGAGGAAGCAGGTCAGCCCTCCGGGTGCCTGCGCCAGCACCAGGAAGCCGTCCGACATCGGCGCCGAGCAGAACCACTTGTGGCCGGTCAGCTCGTAGGTGCCGTCCTCGGCCAGCGGCCGGGCGGAGGTGGTGTTGGCGCGGACGTCGCTGCCGCCCTGCTTCTCGGTCATGCCCATCCCGAACAGCGTCCCGGCCTTCAGGTGCGCGGGCCGGAGCCCGCGGTCGTAGACCGTGGAGGTCAGCCGGGGCACCCACTCCGCGGCCAGGGCGGGGTCGGTGCGCAGCGCGGGCACCGCCGCGTGGGTCATCGACAGGGGGCAGCCGTTGCCGGCCTCGACCTGCGACCACATCAGGAAGGCCGCCGCGCGCCGCACGTGCCCGCCGGGCCGGTCCCAGGCCGCGGTCAGGCCCGCCGCGACGCCCTTGCCGAGCAGCCGGTGCCAGGCGGGGTGGAAGTCGACCTCGTCGATCCGGTGGCCGTAGCGGTCGTGGGTGCGCAGCCTCGGCGGGTTCTCGTTGGCCTGGGCGCCCCACTCCTGCACCTGCGCGGAGCCGCAGCTGCGGCCCAGCCCCGACAGCTCCGCGAGCGCCTCGTCGCGCAGCCCGGGCGCCAGGTGCCGCTCCACGGCCTCCGTCAGGGCCCGGTCGGCGGTGAAGACGTCGTAGCCGACGAGCGGCGGGGCCTGGTTCGTCACGCTGTGGGTGCCACCGGCCACCGTGCCCGCCGCGCTCACCGTGCCCGCCGCGCTCACCGTGCCCGCCGTGCCCGTCGCGCCTGCCGCGCCCGCCGCTGTGCCCGCCGCCGCGCCTGCCCTGCCCGCCGCGTCTGCCATGCCTGCCATGTCTGCGAACCTACCGCGCCCGCCCCCGCGAGGGGAGTGCGCCCGGCCACCGGAGGAGACCATTCCGGCCGGGTGCGGTCCGCGGGTGAGGGCAGCGGCGCGCGGCGGATACCTTTAGCACGTGCAGCCAGCAAGTGAAATCCCCGAGCGGCCCTCCGGCCGGCTCCACCGGGCCCGTGCCCTCTACCGGAACGTCTCCAAGCGCAGGACCGCCTGGCTGTTGCTCAAGGACACCGTCAACTCCTGCATGGAGTACCGCATCCTGGGCCTGGCCGCCGAGGCCGCGTTCTTCACGCTGCTGTCCGTGCCGCCGCTGCTGCTCAGCATCATCGGCCTGCTCGGCTACGTCGACCTGTGGACCGGTGCGGACACCATCCAGAGCCTGAGGACCAACCTCCTCGACGCCTCCCGGGCGGTCCTGTCCGACCGGGGCGTGAACGAGATCGCGGAGCCGATCCTGCACGACGTGATGAAG
This sequence comes from Streptomyces sp. NPDC006134, assembly GCF_040628835.1. Lineage (NCBI taxonomy): Bacteria > Bacillati > Actinomycetota > Actinomycetes > Kitasatosporales > Streptomycetaceae > Streptomyces > Streptomyces sp. NPDC006134. Next base: position 103,250 of record NZ_JBEXTV010000005.1, read on the forward strand.
GGCGGCCGGGTGGACGTGATCTCCATCGGCTTCCTGTTCGCGCTCTGGTCGGGCTCGCGCGCGGTGAACGTCTTCATCGACACCATCACCGTGATGTACGGCCTCGACGGCGTCCGGGGCATCGTCAAGACGCGGCTGCTGGCGTTCGCCCTGTTCATCGTGGCCCTGCTGATCGGCTCGGTGGCGCTGCCGCTGATGGTGGCCGGGCCGGATGCGGTGGTGCGGGTCGTGCCGTGGTCGGCGACCGTCGTCCAGGTGCTGTACTGGCCCGTCGTCATCGTCCTGTCGATCGTGTTCCTGACGACGCTGTACCACGTGTCCGTGCCGGTCCGCTCCCCGTGGATCGAGGACGTGCCCGGCGCGCTGGTCGCCCTCGCGATGTGGGTGCTCGGCAGCTTCCTGCTGCGCATCTACCTCACCAGCACCGTCGAGGGACCCACCATCTACGGTTCGCTGGCCGCGCCCGTCGCCGTGCTGCTGTGGATCGGCGTGTCCGCGTTCGCCGTGCTCGTCGGGGCCGCGGTCAACGCCGCGATCGACCGGGTCTGGCCGGCCGCCGCCACGGCCGCCGCCCGCGAGGCCAACGAGCGGCTGCGCCAGGCGCAGGTCGCCGAGTACGTCGCACGCGCCGCCGCCAACGGCGCCGCCGACCCCGACATGCCCTCCGAGTTCCCCGAACGCTGGTCCCGCTTCCTGCCGCCGGAGGACGTCACCGCCCGGCTGCGGGCCGCCGCGAAGAGCGCGCCGCCGCAGAAGCCGGAGGACTCGTAGCCCCGCCCCCGCCCCGCCCGCCCCGGGCACCCGCTCCGCCCCACCGGGCCCCGGCCCCCGCACCCCCGCCGCGCTCAGCGCGCCGGACGGTACGGGGGCCGGGGCCCGGCGCCGTGCGGGACCGCCCCGCGCCGGCCCTGAGGACCGCCGATGACTCCCGGCGTAATCTGGCCCCGTGTACACCGAACGGGCGTCCCGGCTGACCGGCGCGGTGGTGTGGACGAACACCCCCTCCGGACCCGGCGCCGTGCGCGTCCTGCCCGACGGCTGCATGGACCTGCTGTGGCACGAGGGACGGCTGCTGGTCGCGGGACCGGACACCCGCGCGTACGTCACCGAGGGCGCGTCCGGCAGCTGGGCGGGCGTCCGCTTCTTCCCCGGCACCGCGCCCGGCCTGCTCGGCGTGCCCGCGCACGAGCTGCGCGACCGGCGCGTCGACCTCGCCGACCTGTGGCCCGCCGCCCGGGTACGGCGCCTGACCGCCCGGGTGAACGCCGCCGCCGACCCGGCGAACGCCCTGGAGCGCCTCGCGCTGGACCGGGCGGCCCGCACCAGTCCCTGCGACCCGCTCCCGCGCCGGATCGTGGCCGCCCTCGCCGCGGGCCGCCCGGTCGCCGGGACCGCCGACGCGCTCGGCATCGGCGCCCGCCTGCTGCACCGCCGCTCCCTGGCCGCCTTCGGCTACGGCCCCAAGACGCTGGCCCGCATCCTGCGGCTCCAGCGCGCCCTGTCCCTGGCCCGGACCGGCGTGCCCCTCGCGGAGACCGCCGCCCGGGCCGGTTTCGCCGACCAGGCCCACCTGGCCCGCGACGTCCGGGAGCTGACCGGCCTGCCCCCGACGCGCCTACTGGGGTAGCGGCGCGAACAGGTCGACGCCGTTGCCGTCCGGGTCGTTCACGACGGCGTACCGCTGGCCCCAGACGGCATCCCACGGCTTGAGCTCGCCCCGGTATCCGGCCCCGGTCAGCTCCTCGTACAGTGCGTCCACCTCCTGGGGCGTGTCGCACCGCAGCGCGAGCGAGTGCCGGCCGCCACCGGCCGGCGGCCGCCACCCGGGGTGGAAGGAGCGGACGGTGTCCTCGGTGTCGAGCAGCAGCCGGATCCCGCCCGGCAGCCCGGCCTCGGCGTGCGGCGCGGTCTCGCTGCCCTCCGGGAAGGCGAAGCCGAGACGGCGGTAGAAGGTCACGGAAGCGGCCATGCCGGAGACGATCAGGCCGACGGCGTCGAATCGTGCGGTCATGGGGGAACCGTAGGCAGGGCGCGCGGCGCCCGTCTTGAAGGAATCGGACACGCGTCTTGCACGGCTCACCGGCCCCTCGGGAACGCTTGTACGACAGGATGGCCGCATGACTCGTTTCACGCGCCTGCTGCCGCTGTCGCTGCTGCCGGCTCTCGTGCTGCTCACGGCGTGCGGCACGGAGAAGGCGGGCCCCGAACCGGCGGACACCCTCTCCACAGGGGCCGCCGGGTCCGCCGAGACCACCGAGACCACCGAGACCACCGGGACCACCGAGACCACCGAGACCACCGGGACCACCGGGACCACCGGGACCACCGGGTCCGCAGGCTCGGCGGAGCCGACGGCCCCGGCGGACCCGGCGACCCCGGCGGACCCGGCGACCCCGGCGGACCCGGCCGATCAGGGCGACCTGGACGCCCGCGCCCGCGCGCTCGGCATGGCACCGGAACTCGTCCACGTCACCGAGGCCGCCGGCTTCACCCTGGCCCCGCAGTCCGTCGGCGTGCTCGGCGACGACGGTTTCTCCGCCGTCTACATCGCGCGGAAGACCGGCGCCCAGCTCCGCCTCTCCGTCGAGCGGGGCTCGATCGACGCGGACACCTGCCCCCGGCAGCCCGTGGGCGGCATGCCCGGCGAGCGGACGACGTGCGTGCGCGAGGGCGGCCTCTGGTACCGCACCGGCGCGGGACGCCACGAGTACGCCCGGCCCGGGGACGGGTACGTGGTGCGGGTCCAGGGCGAGACGGACGCCGTGCCGCGCGACGTCCTGCGCGCCGCGGCCCGGGCGGTCCACCGCCCCGACGCCGCCGAGGCGGCCGCCCTCCTGCCGGCCCCCCGTTTCGCGGGCACCGAGCCCCCGGTGGAACGCGGCGACCTGCCCTCCTTCGGCGACGGGGCGCCCCGCAACGACGTGGAGGCGGGCGGCTGATGACACCCCGGCTGCTCGTCTTCACCCGCACCACCGACTACCGCCACGACTCCATCCCGGCCGCCGTCGCCGCCCTGCGGACGCTCGGCGCCTTCGAGGCCGACCACACCGAGGACCCGGCGGCACTGGAGGCGCCGCTGGACCGGTACGCCGCGGTCGTCTTCCTCTCCACCAGCGGCGAGGTGCTCACCCCGGCCGGGCGGGCCCGGCTCGTGGCGTACGTCGAGGCGGGCGGCGGCTTCGCCGGCGTCCACGCGGCGGCCTGCACGGAGTACACGTGGCCGTACTACGGCGAGCTGCTCGGCGCCCGCTTCGCCCGCCACCCCGCCTACCAGCCCGGCCGCGTCCGGATCGAGGACCGTGACCATCCGGCCACCCGGCACCTGCCCGCCGTCTGGGAGTTCACCGACGAGTGGTACGACTTCCGCACCAGCCCGCGCGGCTCGGCGCACGTCCTGGCCACCGCCGACGAGTCGTCCTACGAGGGCGGCGGCATGGGGGACGACCACCCGCTGGCGTGGTGCCGGGAGCAGGGCGCGGGCCGGGTCTTCTACACGGCGCTGGGCCACGCCGCCGAGGCGTACGAGGACCCCGCCTTCCGCGCCCATCTGGGCGGGGGGATCGCGTGGGCGGCGGGGGCGCGACGGTAGTGCTCCGTCACGTCGGCCGGTCCCGCCCGGGGAGGCGCGACGGTGCCGGTGCCACAGGGACGCCCGGTCCCGGAGCGGTGACCGCTCCGGGACCGGGCGTCCGGCACACCGCTATGCCTGGGATTCGAGCAGCCAGCTGACGGGCGAGTCGTCGTTGGCGTCGGACGCGGACAGCTTCACACGGCCGACGCTGATCTTGTCGGTGCCGTCGGGCACCTGGAAACCGACCCTGCCGCCGGACGCCTGGACGTCGTAGTTCTTGACGGTCCAGCCCGATCCGGTGTGGGTGGCCACCCGGATGCGGACGTCCGCGAAGTCGGAGCCGAGGGAGAACCAGAGGTTCTTCCAGTTGAAGCCGCTGTGGTTGGGAGGAGGGGTGGGGACGACGACGGCGTTCTTGTAGTGGATGAGCTTGCCGGTCTCGTCGACGGTGAAGCCGTGCGGAATCGACCCGGTCTGGAAGGTGGGCATACGTTCTCCTCGCTCTCTTCCAGGGCGAACACCCTGTGTCGCCCCTTGGATACGCTGCGCCACCTGCCGGGTGATTATTCTCAACTCTCCTGAAGATGAGGCGAATTGGCTCGTAATGCTCGAACGATCGTCCAAGCGCCCCCCTTTCGCGCCCGCCTGGACGGGCCCCGGCGCACCGGGGCCGCACGACCTGCCGGACCGCCGTCCCGGCAGCTCACGCCCACCGGGGACACCGCGCCCGGACCACGCCCGGACCGCTCCCGCCCGTGCCGACGCGACGGGCCGCGCCCCACGGCGAAGCGGCTCGTCCGTGGCCGGACACCACGGGGTCACGGGCGCTGGAGGGGACGGGCCCTCGCCCGCCCGCTCCGGCCTACTCGGGCGGCGTGGGCGTGTCGTGGGTGTGGTACATCGCCTGGACGTCCAGCTCCAGCTGGACGGTCGGTCCGACGACCGCGATGCCGCGGGCCAGCATGGAGCGCCAGTTCAGGGTGAAGTCCTCACGGTGCAGCTCCGTCTTGGCCAGGGCCGCGCAGCGCAGCTCCTGGTCGTAGCCGCCGTTGACCGTACCGAGGTACGTCGTGTCGAGACCGACGGAGCGGCTGGTGCCGTGCATGGTCAGCGTGCCCTGCAGGGTCCACTTGGAGCCGCCCTGGTAGACGAACCGCTTGCTGGTGAAGTCGATGTACGGGTAGCGCTCGACGTCGAGGAAGTCGGCGGAGCGCAGGTGGTTGTCACGGGTCTTGTTGCCCGTGGAGATGCTGGCGGCGTCGATGCGCACCGAGACCTGGGAGTCCGCCATGGTCGGCGCGACCCGGATGGCGCCGTCGAAACGGGTGAAGCGGCCGTGGACGTGGGCCATGCCCACGTGCTTGGCGATGAAGCGGATGGCGGTGTGCGGCGGGTCGAACAGCCAGGTGCCGGGCGGCGGGAGCTCCTGCTGCGGGGCGGGCTGCAGCATGACGCGCGTGGGCGGGAGGGCGACACCGGCGGCTATCTCCACCGTTTCGCGGGCGGGTGACAGGCCCTCGGCCATCATCCGCACGCTGTAGGAGCCCGGGGGCAGCGTCGCCGTGAAGAAGCCGTACGGGTCGGTCGTGCCGCGGGCCGCGACGCGGTGGCTGCCCAGCTCGGTGACCGTGACCTCGGCTCCGCCCATGGGCTGCCCCGTCGGATCGACGACCTCGCAGCCGAACGCCCCCGCGCCGGACGGCAGGGGGATCGACAGGGCTGACACGGCATCGGGGCCGTTGGAACGCCGGCGTCGGAACAGTCCGAAGGCCATGGTGTTCACCTTTCTTGATACGTGTCTCTGCGCGCGGGCCCCGCTGATCCAGGAACGTTCACGGTCGCCAAGAGCCTCCGGGGACGGGATGGAGGCGCGCAGAGAGAAATTCATTAACGATCATAAAGCCGTCGGCGTGAAGCGGTTACTCCCCGGCACAGGGGCCGGTGGCCGGTCCACCCGGGTGGTCGGCTACCGCAAACCAGCGCATCCGTAGGCCATATCGCCACACCTCGGCGAATCTGCTTTGCATCACTGCTGTGGTGAAGAACACCTGTGGCGCCGCACCGCGCGCCCCGCCCTGCCGGTCGTCGGCGCCCACCGACACCACCCCCGGCGGCGGGTCTCCGGCGCGACGCCCTCACGGCCGTCGACCACCTTCGACGCCGTCGGCACCGACACCCCCGCCTCGCGGGCCACCACCGCCAGGGCCGGCCCGGTGGCCGTCCTCGCCCTTCCCGCCGCCCGGCCCATCGGACAACCCCCTCTCCAGCCCGCCCGAGGGCCTGGACAGAAGGCTTGGAAGGCGCGGAAAGCGCTTCCTGACGGAAGGGGCCGACCACAGGCCGCGCCGGTGCGCCCAGGAATACATCCGGGCGGCGCGCTGCTCTGACATGAACGGTGCACGAGCGCGGCGAAGGGCTGGTGGCCCATGACGGCAGCAGACCGGACGGACTCCGCGACCACCGGCCCGGTGGTCGCCACGCCCTACGGGGCGGTACGCGGCAGGTACGAGCACGGCGTCGCCGTCTTCCGGGGCATCCCGTACGCCGCGCCCCCCTTCGGCCCCCGCCGCTTCCGCCCGCCCGTCCCGCCCGAGCCCTGGGACGGCGTCCGCGACGCCGGCTCCTTCGGGCCGACGGCGCCCAAGCCCCCGTACTCCGACGCCTTCGGCCGGTACCTGTCCGACCCGGTCGTCCCCGGCGACGACTGCCTCAACCTCAACGTCTGGACCCCCGACCCGGACCCCGGCGCCCGCCTGCCCGTCCTGGTGTGGGTGCACGGCGGCGCCCTGACCCGGGGCTCCTCCGCCGTGCCCGTGTACGACGGCCGCACCTTCGCCCGCGACGGCGTCGTCTGCGTCTCGGTCAACTACCGGCTCGGCGTCGAGGGCTACGGCCTCTTCCCCGACGCCCCCGCCAACCCCGGCCTGCGCGACCAGCTCGCCGCGCTGGAGTGGGTGCACGCCTCGATCACGGCCTTCGGCGGCGACCCCGGCCGCATCACCCTGTGCGGCCAGTCCGCCGGCGCCATCAGCGTCGGCGCCCTGCTCGCCGCCCCGCAGACCCGGGGCCTGGTACGCCGGGCCGTCCTCCAGAGCGGGGCGCCCGAGACGACGGAACGGGCCAAGGTGCGGCGGATGGTGCGCCGCATGGCGGCCCGGCTGAAGATCCCCGCCACCGCCGAGGCGTTCGCCGCCGTCGACCGGGACCTGCTGCTGCGCACCCAGGCCGAGGTCGGCCGGCTGAGCAGCCCCGTCCTCGGCGGACCCGCCTTCGGCATCGTCACCGACGGCGACCTCGTCCCCCGCGACCCTCTGGAAGCCCTCACCACCGGCGGCGCGGCACCCGGCGTCGACCTGCTGACGGGCTGGACCCGCGACGAGTACCGGCTCTGGCTGGTCCCCGGCGGCCTGCTGGAGCGCGTCGACCGGCTCGGCACGGTCGCCCTGGCCGGGGCCCGCGCCCGCTGCCACTGCGGCCCCGACGTGCCGCGCGGCTACCGCGCCCTGCACCCGGACGCGGGCACCGCCGAGATCGTCGGCCAGATGGTCACCGACCACCTGCTGCGCGTCCCGCTGCACCGCCTGGCCGACGCCCGGCCCGGGACGTCGTACGTCTACGAGTTCGCCTGGCCTTCCGCCCTGCCCGGCCTCGGCGCCTGCCACGCCCTCGAACTCGGCTTCGTCTTCGACAGCGGCGACCTCCCGGAGTCCCGCAAACTGGCGGGCGAGGGCGCCCCGCGGGAACTGGCGGAGGCGATGCACGCGGCGTGGGTCCGGTTCGCCACCACGGGCGACCCGGGGTGGGAGGCGTGGGACGCCACCCACCCCGTACGGATCTTCGACGCCGGGCCGCCGCGCGTGGTGCCCGGTCCCCGGGACCGGGAGGTGGCCCTGTGGCCGCCGGGGAACCCCGGCAGGACCGACAGGGGCGTCAGGGTTGTCAGGGTCAGGATTCCGGGCGGGCCAGCGTCAAGAACGCGGTCCAGGCGGCCGGGGTGACGGTGAGGTGGGGGGTGGTGGGGGTCTTGGAGTCGCGGATGTGGATGGCGGTGGGGTGGGTGGCGACTTCGACGCAGTTGCCGCCCTCGCTACCGCTGTAGCTGGACTTGCGCCAGACGTAGGCGACTTCGAGGCAGGCGCCGCCTTCACTGCCGCTGTACCTGGACTTGAACCACTCGAACTCGGTGCCGCTCATTGCTCTCCCAGAAGCCGGTCCAACAGGGCCCTCGTATCCTCGGGAGTGAGGGCCTGTGAGCGCAGCATCGCACACTTCTGAGTGAGGATCGCCACCTCGTCCGGATCGGCGATCAGTTGGCTGCCGCGGTGGTTCTCCGTGTAGGCGAGCCTCTGATGTTCGGGCGTTTCCAGCAGGACGAATGGACCGTCCAGGGCTGCGTGCGTGGCGCGGTTCAAGGGCAGCGCTTGGAGCATGAGACCCGGGAGCTCAGAGCATGCGCGCAGGTGCCGCAACTGTTCGCTCCAGACCTCTTTGCCGCCGATAGGCGCATGCAGCACCGGCTCCCAGATCACGAAGCAGGTGAACGGCGGATCTTTGCGGTGCAGAATTGCGTGCCTGTCGATACGCGCCGCTACCAACTGTGCGATCTCGTCCTCGTCGTAGACCGGCACGCGGCTGCGAAAGACTGCTTCTGCGTACGCCTCTGTCTGAAGCAGGCCGGGCACTACTTGGTTCTCGTACGACGAGATGGCGATGGCCTCCCGCTCCCGGTCCAGGAACTCCTCCGCCCACAGCGGCACCAGATCCACCTCCGGCATCCTGCTGAGCGCGGTCGACAACGCCCCCTTGGTGTCAAGGAGCTCGTCGAGCTGCTCGGCGATGTCCGGTTTGAGTGGCCGTCGGCCCTGCTCGATGGAGGCGATCTGCTGCTCGCCGACGACGAAGATCTCACCCAGGGACCGCTGGGTGTGCCCGGCGGCCTCCCGGTACAGGGCGAGCAGTGCGCCCACCATCTTCATCGCCGAGGCGTTCCGTCGTGCCCGTCGTGACCGTGTCGTGGTGCTCATGCGGTCGAACTCCCCACCCGCGCGCGTACGTTCACTGTCGCGCGCCCGTACAAAGAAGCTGTACGAGCGCACGCACTGTCTCATGATGGCCACACAGCGTGACACTCGTCACGTGAACACCGAAAGTCACCACCGGACCGCCCGAGAGCGGTTCTACCGACGCGAACGTCAGTCCGTGCCCGCCGCCCGCGCGTTCACGCGCGCGGTGCTCGCCGACTGGCGGGTACGGGAACGGGCGTACGACATCGTGCTGTGCGTCAGCGAGCTCGCCACCAACGCCCTCGTGCACGGCGTACCGCCCGGCCGGGGCTTCCTGCTCCGGCTGCTGCCGTACGGCGACGGCGACGGCGGCGACGGCGGCGTACGCGTCGAGGTGCACGACAGCGGGGACGGCGTCCCGGCCGTACCGCAGGCGCAGGCCAGGGAACCGGCCGAGGGCGGGCGGGGGCTGCTGCTGGTGTCGGAACTGGCGGACAAGTGGGGGGTGGGGGAGCGGGACCCCGGGAAGATCGTGTGGTGCGAGTTCGCGAGCGGACCTCGGTGACGTGCCGGTCCCCGGCCGCCTCGCGCTCACGCAGCGGCACATCACCCAGACGCTCCCCGGTCAGCCGGGCCGTCTGCACCGCGCGGGGCAACGGGCCGTGGTGAACGGCCGTCAGCGGCACGCCGTGCAGACGCTTGCCCAACAGCTCAGCCTGTCGGCGCCCGGCCGCGGTGAGACTGCCTTCGTCGGGTGTGGCCCCGCCATGACGGGCCAGGTAAAGGTATCGATCTTGCATACCGGGGCCGACGCCCCCGGTGGCCGCCGGTTCCCCCGCCCAGGGAGCCCGGAGCCGGCCGCCGGCGGTGCTCATGATCACGACCCCGCACAGGCCCCGGAGGGCATCTGACCTGGGTAGTTGGTGTTCCGGAATGTGTGTGTCACCGGTTGCATCGGCGGTCGTCGCACGGTGTGTGAGTGCTCGCCGTCCGTACCGCAGTGATGTATCCGATGCCCGCCGGGCTCTGATCGAGCCTGTCTGCACGGCCTGGCGGGCGAGACGAAAGGGTCCGGGTACGGCGGCCCGAGTGCACGATTTGCGCGAGATCGTCAACGCGATCCTCTACGTCAACCGCACCGGCGTCCCGGGGGAGTACCTGCCGCACGACTTCCCGCCGTACAAGACCGTCTACGACTACTGCGCCGAGTGGGAAGCCGACTACTACGCCGAGTGGGAAGCCGGCGGCACGACCGGCTCCCCTGGCCCGCCCCGGTCCCGGCAGACAAGCCGAACCCCGTCGCGCACCACCACACGCTCGGACGCACCACGATCGCCCGCCCCCAGGAATCGTCTCGCCCCGACCATGCCCCGACAGCCACGAGCCGCGCTCAAGGCCGCCCTTCTGGAAGGCGCGCCGCCATGAAACACCGGCCACGTCCGCGGCGACGGTGTCCTGAGACCGCAGCGGGACGACCGCCACTGTCAGACCCAGGTGGCAGCATCACCGAAGTGACCGCCCTGAGGCAGCCTCAACTCACTTCCGCAGCAAACGAAGAGGAGTATTCCCCTTGCGACCGCATCGCGTAGCGCCCGGCATCGCCGCGGGCATCCTCGCCCCGGCCCTCCTGCTCGCCACCCCGTCCTTCGCCGCCACGGCGGCACCGACCGCGGTGACGGTGCCCGCGGTGTCCTCGTCCACGGACGAGCCGGACGCCGACGACCTGAGGGTGGCCATAGCCCGGATCCTCGCCGACCCGGACAGCGGCCGGCGTGTGACCCGAGAAGCCAACGCCCTCCTGGACGCCAACGACCCCGAGGCGATGCGCGCCTGGCTGGAGACCGGCTACCGCATCGCCCAGGCCGAGGACGACCGCGTCGCCATCGCCCGCATCCTCGCCGACCCGTCCATCAGCCCGGCCCTGCGCGCGGCAGCCAACGCCGCCCTCGACGACAACACACCCGAAGCACTGCGCCACTTCCTGGAAGTCGGCAGGTACCAGGTCGCCTGACCGGCACGGCGCCGCACCACAGCGCGTCGCCCCGGTGGCACCCCTGCCGCACGCCCGGTCGCCGGAACGCCGAGAATCCGGGCGGGGCCACCTGCACCTCCGTGTGCCGGCGGCCTCGCCCGGCAGGCCCTGTGCCGGCTCGGCGCCCTCCGCAGAGCTCTGTGGTCTCGGCGCCCGGTGCGGCATGGGCCACCGACACCACCTCCGACAGCAGAAAGCACATTCTTCGATGACCACACAACCCCTGCGCACCGAGCGCAGCGGTCCGCGGACCGCTTCCGCCGTGACCGACCTGCCGTTCAAGCCTCAGCTCGTCAAAGCGGTGTTCAGGGACGTGACCTCGTTGCACGTCTCCCGGCCGGCCGCGTGGGCCGCCGCGTCGGTGACGCGGACCGTGCTGACGGAGATCATCGACGGCGCGAGAAGCGCGGCGGCCGAGGAGGCCAGGAAGAGGCTGATTCCCAAGGACCTCGTCTCGGCGATCGACCGGAATGTCGAGGTGGAGGTGGGATCGGAGTGGTATCTGCACAGCCCGACCTTCCACGGCCTGATGGGCGAGGTGCGCAACGCCGATGGTGCGCTCGTGTCTCTTCGTGAGCGCCGCGGGGCGCGTACACCGAGTGGTGTGGCCGGCGCCCACCGGTTCGAGGCCGGAGTGAGAAGGCTGCTGGGGAGCCGGGGGGTGAGGGCGGTCCCGGCGATGGTCCGCGACCTGGACGGAATCGCGAGCGTGTTCCTGACGGCCCTGGCCCGGGACGCGGCCAAGGTCGTCCGCGAGGGCGGGGTCAAGCGGTTCGGGACGGTCAGCCTGGTGGTGCCGGGCGAGCCGGCCCCGGCCCCGCTGCTCGAGGATCCCCTCCTCGCCCTGTCCACCCGCCGCGGGGACGGGCGGACTGTTGGCGGGGACGACGTCCTGGCCGCCGTCACGATGCACCTGTTCGGCGATCTCGGACAGCGCGCCATCACTGAGGCAGCCGAGCTGACACGGAACACGTCGGCCGACTGATCGGGCCCGCCCCTGCGCTCCGCCCACTGCGCACGGTTCCCACGTGTGCGCGGCTGCCGGAATCCGCCGCCCGCACCCGGCTCCGGTCGGCTCGCGAGAACGGGCTCGTCGCATGGGCGCGGACCGCTGGCCGCAGGCACCCCACGGGGAAGACACCCCAGCGTCTCGCCCAGGAGTACGGCTTCGACCTGGTGTCCTGCCCCACTGTCTGCGACTACGTCTTGGCCAGGCGCCCGCGGATCGAGGCCGAGGTGCCGGAGGGCCGCCGGCACCTGACAGGCATGGTCCCGCAGGTCCACCTGCCCGGCGAGGAAGCCGAGGCCGCCACGCCGGAAGAGCCGAACGCGAAGACCGCCGAGACCGACGGGAGAATCCCCCCAACCTGGGGATTTCTGTGCTCCCAGGAGGAGATGCGCCTGTCGTGCCTTCGTCGGTCATCGCCCCGTCCGTGAGGAATTCCTTGCGTACGGCATCCCGCTCGTCACCGGGCCCGCACCGGCCGGCTGCGCGCTCACACCCTGCTGCCCGCCACCCTCGACCACTGCGACGACCGCCAAGACGCCGGGCCCACCGCCCGGGCAACCGACACCGAGCCGGGATGCGGGCTACGACTACCGGCCGGTCCACGCCGATCTCGACACACGCGGCATCATCGCGAAGATCCCCGAACGGGGCGAACAGACCCCGATCCAAGCCGGCCGACGGTGGGTCGTGGAGCACACGAACTCGTGGATGAACGACTTCGGCAAGCTTCGCCGGTGCACCGAATGTCGCCGCGTCCGCGTCGAGTTCTCCCTCGCCCTCGCCAACGCGATCACCACCATCCGTAACCTCATCCGCCGGGCCTGGCCCTCTCCATCACCGGCCACACCGCCCCCGGAACCCCCGCATCCTCCGGTGACCTACTGGCGGACGCTTTTACAGGGCAGTCTCGCGTGACAGGTCTTTTCCGTCCCGGGGGGCCGTGCCGAGAACGGCGTCCAGTACGCGCCGGGAACTTTCGAGCTGGGCGATCGCCTCGGTGATGCGGGCGCGTTCGCGCCGCAACTCCCCGATGAAGGTCGGACAGCCGGACGGCACCCGCAGTTCGTCCTTGTCGCGCACGCAGTGCACGACCTTGGCGATGACCGCGGTGGAGAGCCCGGCGGCGAGCATCACCCGGATGTGGTGCACCGTCGCGACGTCCGCCTCGGCGTAGTCGCGGTAGCCGTTGGCCAACCGGACCGGCCGGAGCAGGCCCTGCTCCTCGTAGTAGCGCAACAGCCTCCTGCTCACGCCGGTCCGGTGAGCCAGGTCGCCGATTCGCATCCGGCCTTCTCCTTGACCTTCACATCGATGTGACGCCTTACCGTCCCCAGTATCGGTGATCGTGAAGTGGAGGGACCGGACAATGCCGGGTGCGGTGATCATTGGTGCGGGACCGGGGATCGGGCAGGCGGTCGCCCGTCGGTTCGCCGGGGAGGGGCTGCCGATCACGCTGATCGCCAGGGGCGAGCGGACACTGCGCGCCGCGGCGGCCGCGGTCGCTCCCCATGGCGTGCCGGTCGTCACGGCGCAGGCCGACGGCACCGACCGGGCCGCGTTGGACGCGGCCCTGGAGCGGTCCATCGGTGAGCACGGCGTTCCGGATGTCGCCGTGTACAACGCCGCGCTCGTCCGGGCGGACGAACCGGGTGAGCTGTCGGTACGCGATCACATGGAGGCGTGGGCGGTCAACGTGGTCGGAGCGCTCAACGCCGCGGCACACCTCGCACCGATGATGGCGGCGCGCGGGAGTGGAACGTTCCTCGTCACGGGCGGCATGCCCGAGCCCAAGCCGCAGTACGTGAGCCTCTCCCTGGGCAAGGCGGGCGTCCGGACGCTGGTCGCGCTGCTCGATCGGCAATACGGCTCCTCCGGAGTGCACGTGGCGAGCGTCACCGTGGACGGCCCGGTCGCCCCCGGCACCGACTTCGACCCCGACGACATCGCGGAGCACTACTGGCAGTTGCACACGCAGCCGCGCCCCCTGTGGGACCGCGAGGTGCTGCACACCGGCCGCTCCTGAGGGCGCGCGGCCCATGGCTCGGGGCCATGGGCCGGAGAGCCGAGCCCGGCGCCCGGGGAGGGGGGAGCGTGCGCCACCGGCGCGGTGCCGGCCCGCCGGCTCGGGCGAGGGCGGCGGCCGGCGGGGCGAAGGCGGTGATGACGACGGCGACGCGGACGTGGTGGAGGCGGCCCCAGCGGTTCGTTCCGCCGGCTCGCCGAGCCCATCGAATACGGCCGGCTCGTCCTCTACGGCCACTTCCGCGGCAAACGCGAGATCATCGGCGCCGTCGCCCGCGAAGGCGCCACCGAGAGGGCCGCGGCGCTGCGGGCCGCGGCCTCCGCCGCGGACGGCCCCCGCGCCCGGGTCACCGCCCTCGCCCGCACCTGCCTCGATCTCGCCGCACGCAACCCGGCGGTCTACGACGCCCTGTTCCGACCCGGACCAGCGGCTGAGCGTCTCCACCGCCGAGGCAGGCTCCAGCTCCGGAGAAGTCCTTCAGAAGCCCTTCGGAAGCACTTCAGAAGCCCTTCGGCTGCTGGCCGCGTGGACACGGCAGTCCGAGACCACGCACGGGCGGCACGCAGACCATCAGACGCCCGCCGGTAAACCCACCCCCTGCTATTCAACTTTGACTAGACTGCCGGGCATGGGCGAGAAGACCATTCCGATGCTGCCGTGCCGGACCATCCAGCCTGTCCTCGACTTCTACACCGTCCTCGGGTTCGAGGTGACCTTCCAGCAGAGAAGCCCCAATCCGTACGCCGTCGTGGAACGCGGCGGCATCCAGCTCCACTTCTTCGGGATGAAGGGGTACGAACCGGCGGAGTCGTACAGTACGTGCTACATCCGCACCGACGATGTCGACGGGTTGCACGAGGTCTTCCGGTCCAGGCTCAAAGCGGCGTACGGAAGGGTCCCGGCCCGCGGTCTGCCGCGCATAGGGCCGCTGAAGGACACGTCGCACGGCGTACGGCAGTTCCTCGTCACCGATCCGGGCGGCAACTGCCTGCGCATCGGGCAGCAGACAAGTCAGGAGCACCACCACCGGCCCGCACCCAAGGAAACCTTTGCCCGAGCCCTGCACCAGGCGTCCCTCCTCGCGGACTCGCGGGACGACCCGGCCGGCGCGGCGAAGATCATCGACCGAGTGCTGCGCATCGAGGACGAACAGCCCACGAGCGTGCAGTTGTTCCGCCTGCTCGTGCTCCGCGCGGACGTCGCCGGGCGCCTCGGTGACGCGAGGACAGCGGCGTCCACGCTCGCCGAGGCCGCCGCGCTCCACCTCACCGAGCAGGAGCGGGAGTCGGTGCACGACGACCTCGAGCGTCTTGAGGAGCTCCAGGGCTGAAGGGTGTTGCAGAAGACCGCGCGCCGGGGATTTCCCTTGCCGGGGCGGGCTGCCTCCGGCCCCCTGCGCGCGGAGCCGGGCCGCTCGGGCACGCAACTACGAAGCGGTTATCGCGAAGTTGTCGTCCTTGAGCTACGCGTCGTGCGAACGGTCGCACCGCTCGGCTCTCTTCGCCCCACAGTGGTGACCATGCTGAACCGAGTAGCCGTCCTGTCCGACATTCACGGAGTCCTGCCGGCCTTGGAAGCCGTGCTCGCCGAACCGGACGTGCGCGCCGCCGACCGCATCGTGCTCACCGGCGACATCACCGCAGGCCCGCAACCGGCCCAGGTTCTCGACCTGCTGACCGGTCTCGGCGACCGCGTCGTCTGGATCAGCGGCAACGCCGACCGCGAACTCCTTGAATACCGCCGGGGGCAACGCGAGACGATCCCCGACCCCATCGCCCCCTGGGCCGCCGAACAGCTCCGCGACGACCACCTGGACCTTCTCGGCTCGTTGCCCTGGTCGCTCTGTCTGTCCGTGCACGGTCTGGGTCGGGTGCTGTTCTGCCATGCCACCCCCCGGGACGACGAGGAGGTCGTCCTGGTCGACTCCCGGCTCGACCGCTGGAAGGAAGTTTTCGGAGGACTCGACACCGACGTTCGCACCGTGGTCTGCGGCCACACCCACATGCCGTTCGTCCGCCTGGCCCACGGCCGCCTCGTGATCAACCCCGGCAGCATCGGCATGCCCTGCGGAAGAGCCGGAGCACACTGGGCCCTCCTGGGCCCGGGCGTCGAACTGCGAACGACGGACTTCGACATCGAGGCCGCCATCAGCCAGGTCGTCCAGGACTCGTCCTACCCCGGAATCACCGAGTGGGCCGACTGCTTTCTGCACGCACGCGCGACCGACGCGGACGCCCTCGAAGCCTTCGCCCCGCGGGACGGACGCGACCACACACCGTGACGCCCACCCCCTCTTCTGCGGCGGCGGGCAGCCGGACACCGACCGCACGATCAGCGACATCCGCCGATCCCGGCCCCGGTCCCGATTCCCCTCCCCAGGGTTCAGGTCAGGCCGGTCCCCTCAGCGTCCCCGCGATGGCCGTGACCGTCTCCGGCCCCACCCGGCAGCAGCCGCCGATCAGCCGGGCCCCGGCCGCGTACCAGTCCGTCACCCGCTCGGCGCCGAACGTGGGGCGGCCGTCCCAGGCACGGGCCCCGGCATCCCAGGACTCGCCGCTGTTGGGGTAGGCGACGACCGGCTTGCCGGTGACCCGGGCGGCGGTCTCGACGGCGCCGGGCACGTCCTCGGGGGCGCAGCAGTTCACGCCGACCGCGATCACCTCGTCCGCGTCGGCGGCCGGGGCGAACGCCTCCTCCAGCGGCTGCCCGGCGCGGGTGCGGTCGCCGGTGACGGTGTACGACAGCCAGGCCGGTACGCCGAGGCCGCGCACCGCGCGCAGCAGGGCCGTCGCCTCGTCGGTGTCGGGGACGGTCTCCAGGGCGAGGACGTCGGGGCGGGCGGCGGCCAGGACCTCCAGGCGGGGCCGGTGGAAGCGCTCCAGCTCGGTGACGGTGAGGCCGTACCGGCCCCGGTACTCGGAGCCGTCGGCGAGCATCGCCCCGTACGGGCCTGCCGAGGCCGCCACCCACAGCGGGCGGGGCGCCCGGGCCCGCCGCGCCGCCTCGCGGGCCAGTTCCACGCTCAGGGTCATGAGCCCGGCCGCCTTCCCGGGGCCGATGCCCCGGCGGGCGAAGCCGTCGAAGGTGGCCTGGTAGCTCGCCGTGATCGCGACGTCCGCGCCCGCCTCGTAGTAGGCGAGGTGGGCCGCGACGATCGCCTCCGGGCGGTCGGCGAGCAGCCGGGCCGACCACAGCGCGTCGCTCAGGTCGTGCCCGGCGGACTCCAGCTGGTTGGACATGCCGCCGTCGAGGACGACCGCGCGCGTGGCGAGGGCCTCGGCGAGGGAGGGCGCGGGCCGGGGGGTGCCGGTGTCGCTGGTCATGTGAACGACGCTAGCGGCTCGTCTCATGAGGCCGACCGGGTAATCGACGTGTCGCCGGGCGGCCGGAGGACTACGTCCGCGACGTCATCCGCGCCTTCGACGAGCAGGGGCTGGACGCGCTGGCCCCGAAAGGGAGCGGGGACGCCCCCGAACGATCAGTCATCAGGTGCGTGAGCGCACCCGGTCGGCGCTGCGTGACGGGCCGCCCGGCAGCCGGACGGCGCGCTGTTGTCGCAGCCGACAAGATCAAGTAATGTCGCCGTCGTGAACACCGGACCGGCGCTACGCCACACACGGATTGGCCACCCGGTGGGAGGCTGATCGCGCGGTGGGTGCGGAGAAGGCACCCCCGTTCGGCACGCGGACCCCCCGGCGCTCGTGCACTGCGAGCCCGTTCTTCGTGTCGAGCAACAGCGAGGTCAGTCGAATGCCAGTCACGTTCAACCACACCATCATCGCCGCCAAGGACCGCAACGAGTCGGCCCGCTTCTTCCGGGAGCTGCTGGAGCTTCCGGAAGCGCCGTCCTGGGGTCCGTTCACCAACATCCAGTTCACCGACGGGGTGCTGCTTCAGTTCGCCGAGCCGCCGGTGGAGATCCAGATGCAGCATTACGCGTTCCTGGTCGACGACGAACTGTTCGACCGGGCGTATCGGCGGCTGCGTGATCGCGGCATCGAGCACTGGGCCGATCCGCAGATGCGACGCCCCGATGAGACCAACCAGGAGCACGGTGGCCGAGGGGTGTACTTCAAGGACCCCGCCGGCCACCTGATCGAGCTGATCACCCGCCCGTACCTGTAACCAAGGGGATGCCTGGCCGGGCGCCCGGAGCGCGGCGCCCGGCCAGGCACTGGCGCGACCTTGTCGGTCCAGGGCGCCACAGTGCCCGCGCAAGCCGTCCTCGCCCTCGGCGCGAGGCGCCGCATGCCGATCACCGGGCCGGCGATGTGAGGCGCCCTCCAGCCGACGGGACGGGACAGCCATGGCGCCACGGAGAGGCCGGTGTATGCCCGGCACGCCGTACGGCGGGGAAGCGGCACTGTCCGGTTCACGCGTACGCCCTTGCGTCTGAGGACGGCGTGCGGACGGCCGACGGGCCGAACGCGGATGCGTGATGCCGGTCGGTGAGCGGCGCGGTCGTCGTCGTTCCTTTGATCACCGACGGGCCGGCCGGGCGTCGTCAGCGGACGATGGACACGACCTCGCACGCGGCCTCGGCGAGTCGGCGCTCTCCCCGGACGCGGGCTCGGCCGAGGGCCGTGGCGGGATCGATGCCACGTGTGCACAGGCGCCAGGCGGTCTCCGTGTCCAGGAGTACCGACGCGGCCGGCCTGCCGCCGGACGGTTCGGCCAGTGACCAGCGGTCCGCAGTGGCGGTGGCGGTCCACCTGCCGCCGGCCGGGCCCTCGACGATCACTTCGATCTGGGTCCCGGCAGGTGCTGCCGTATGCCGCAGGGTGTGGGGCAGGGCCCGCATGAAGGTGTCCAGGACCGTGGACAAGGCGTGCGGTTCCGGGTCGGTGCCGCTGCCGACGGCATGGCGGATCTGCTGCCGGTGCGTCCAGTGCTCGGTGAACTCCCGGGCGATGTCCAGCCATCCCGGTGCCGGGTCGGCCCCTGCCCATGACACGCCCAGGGCGGGCGCTTCG
This sequence comes from Streptomyces sp. NPDC006134, assembly GCF_040628835.1. Classification (NCBI taxonomy): domain Bacteria; kingdom Bacillati; phylum Actinomycetota; class Actinomycetes; order Kitasatosporales; family Streptomycetaceae; genus Streptomyces; species Streptomyces sp. NPDC006134. Next base: position 121,861 of record NZ_JBEXTV010000005.1, read on the forward strand.
AGGTCGGCGGTGGCCCATCGCCGGGCGAGCCGGGACCCGGCCGCTTCCAGGGCCTCGATGAGCGAGGCGGGGCTGTCGTCGGCGTGGAGATCGACCCATTCCTGGTTGGTGCGGTGGATGAACGCCTCCAGCGTCTCTCCGGGCGCGAAGGCACCCCGGTATCCGCCTGGGGTGCGGTCGAGGCGACCGTAGTAGTCACCGAGGAGGTGGGCGGCAAGGTCGTGCACGGTCCAGTGCGGGACCGCCGTCCTGTTCCAGTCGGCGGGCCGCAGGCCGCGCAAGGTGGCGAGGAGTGCGTCCAGTTCCGGCCCGAACAACGGGCGCGCGTCGATCGGGGCGCCCAGCCAGGAGACGCCGGACACGCCGTGGGACTCGGGACTCATGGTCAAAGCCTGTCAGGCGGGAGCCCCGGGCCGCCATCGAATACTCCGCGCGCAGGGAGGAGAGCTGGTGCCGGCCATCCGTCCGGGAGCAGGCCGGTGCCGGCCGGGCAGCCGTCCGGGAGCAGGCCGGTGCCGGCCGGGCAGCCGCCGGCCAGGCCGGGGCGGTTTCGGGATGGCGCCCGCCTCGGTCTCCCCGCGCACACCGCGCCCGGTCCCGTGCAGCCGCCGTCGATGATGAGCCGATCGAGGAAGGCGCGATCGAGGAAGGCGCGATCGAGGAAGGCACGGGCGCGTAAGGCACGGGCGCGTAAGGCGTGGGCGCGTAAGGCTGTCCGGTCTCGTCAGCGGCGCGGTGCCTGTGACACGGGTCGCCGGCAAACTTTCCAAAAAGATTTCTGCAAAAATTCTTTTGGAAAGTGTCCGAGTGGCCCTACCCTCCCGTCATGGTCAGCGAAGAGCAGAAACGCGTACTCGATCCCGAGCGGGACGCGGCGGCCCTCAAAGCCCTCACGCACCCCCTGCGCATCCGGTTGCTCGGGATGCTGCGGCAGGACGGCCCGGCCACCGCGAGCGAACTCGCGGCCAGGACCGGGGAGACGTCCGCTTCCACCAGCTATCACCTGCGGGTGCTGGCGAAGTACGCGTTCGTCGCCGAGGCCGAGCACCGTGACCGGCGGGAGCGCCGCTGGCGGGCGGTGCATTCCGTGACCTCCTGGAGCAACCGGGCGATGGAGGCCACGCCGGGCAGCCGCGCCTGGGTCGGCCTGTCGCGCCGGGCCCAGATCGAGCACCTGGAGGAATCTCTCGCCCGGCACGAGGCCGACATCGCCGAGGGACGGCTGGGGCGGGAGTGGGTGGAGCCGTCCGGAATCAGCGACCTGATGCCCCGCCTGACCCCCGAGTCGCTCACCGAACTGTGGGAGGTGCTCGACCGGAAGCTGGAGGAACTGGCCGCCCGCGACGCGGAGGACCCGCGCGCGGCACAGGTTGTGTTCCTCGCCGCCGGGCTGCCCCTGGCACCGCGCGACCCCGCCACCGCGGCCGATCCCTCCGCTGCGGCCGACCTCTCCGCCGCGGCCGATACCTCCGCCCCGGAGGGGGCGGAGGGTGAGGACGCGTCATGACCGGGCCGCCGGACATACGCATCGCACGCCGCCGCTACGCCACGGTCTGCGTTCTGTTCTGGCTGCCGCTGGGCCTGAGCATCGCTCCTCTGGTCCTGCTGCTCACCGAGCGCGGCATGGCCATGGGGGCCATCGCGGGTTTCTTCGCCGCGCACTCCCTCACCGCCGCCGTGCTGGAACTGCCCACAGGAGGGTTGTCCGACGTCCTCGGGCGCCGCGTCGTCCTGGCCGCCGCCGGCCTGCTGAACCTGGCCGCCTTGACCCTCGTGGGCCTGGGCACCGCTCCCTGGCTGCTCGGTCTCGGCGCGGTGCTGATGGGCACGGGGCGTGCCCTGTCCAGCGGACCGGCCGAAGCCTGGTACGTCGACACCGTCCAGGCGCACGCCGGCCCCGATGCCGAACTGCGCACCGGACTGGCCCGCGGTGAATCCGCGACATCCGCCGCCCTCGCCGCGGGCACCCTGCTCGGCGGCGCCCTTCCCTGGCTGCTCGGCCGCGGCCCCGGCCTCGGCGCCGGACTGGGCGGGGCGACCTCCGGGCTGGTGCTGCCCCTTTCCGTCCCGATGCTGGTGGGCGCGGCGGTCGAGACCGCCTTCGTGCTGTACGTCCTGACCGCCCTGCGGGAGCCGCCCCGGCCGGCGGTCACCTTGCGCCATGTCCTCCGAGGCGTCCCGGCGACCGTCGTGGGCGGACTGCGGCTGGGGGGCCGCGATGCGCTGGTCCGCAAGGTGTTCCTCGGCGCGGGGGCCGCCGGCGGCGCCCTGGCCACGATCGAACTGCTCACGCCGGGCCGTGCCGCGGCCCTCACGGGCGCGTCGGAGTCGGGGGCGGTGCTCTTCGCCGCGCTCGCCTGCGCCGGATTCGTCTGCGCGGGCATCGGCAGCCACCTCGCGCCGCTGACCGCCCGGCTCGCGGGCAGTGGTGAGCACGCGGTCCTGGTGAGTCTCGGCGCGAGCGCGAGCGGCCTGCTTCTGCTCGGCGCCACCGCGGAGTTCACAGGAGCGGGTCCCACGGTCCTCGCGGCCACCGGCTACGGCCTGTTCTATCTCGGGCTCGGCGCGGCGGGGCCGAGCGAGAAGGATCTCCTGCACCGCCGTGTCCCCGGTTCGGGCCGGGCCACCGCGCTGTCCGTCCAGTCTCTCGCCCTGCAACTGGCGGGAGCGCTCACCGGCTTGGTCGTCGGTGCCCTTCCCCCGGGCCCGCCGCCCTGGCTGCTGGGAGGCGCCGTGCTGCTGGCGGGGGCTCTGCTGTGGATCCGCCGGGGCGGGCCCACGTCCCCCACCCCGGCGGCAACGCCTCGGCCGCGCACCGTACCGTCCTTGCCGACGCCGCCGGACCCGGCCCCTTTCGGCACCGTGCCGGCCGGTGACGCCGGGAGCGACGCCCCGGAACCACGCGAACGCGCGGATGGCTGAAGGCGTTGCGCAGGGTCGCGCGCACCGGCTCGTGCGCGCGACGCTCATCGCCGACCGCGATGACCTCGGCGGTGTCGGCGGGACGGGAGGTGTCGGGTGGAGGGTGCAGGAAGCGCTGTCCCTTTTCTCGTCCGGCCCGTTGACCTTCCGGCGGCCCGCCCTTACCTTTTCGGCGTTCGTAATCACAGATGCAGTTCGGTATGCCGAACGGACTGCGCTTCTCGCGAGAGGCCGCCCGCATGAGCCGCGCCGACGACCTGCCCGACGCCGCCCCCGATCGCCGACTCGTCCTGAAGGGCGCCGCCCTGGCCGCGGGCGCCCTGGCCGCCGTCCCCGGCACGGCGCACGCCGCCGCGCCCGGCACCGCTCCCGGCGAGATGTCCGCCCGGCGCCCGAAGCCGGCGCCGTACGTGAACCCGCTCGTCCGCAACCGGGCCGACCCGCACATCCACCGCCACTCCGACGGTTTCTACTACTACACGGCGACCGTCCCGGAGTACGACCGCATCATCCTGCGCCGCTCCCGCACCCTGAACGGCCTCGCGACCGCCGCCGAGTCCGTCGTCTGGCGCGCGCACCCCACCGGCGAGATGGCCGCGCACATCTGGGCGCCGGAGATCCACCGCATCGGCGGCAAGTGGTACCTCTACTTCGCCGCCGCGCCCTCCCACGACGTGTGGGCGATCCGCATGTGGGTCCTGGAGAACGCCCACCCCGACCCGTTCCGGGGGACCTGGGTGGAGAAGGGGCAGATCAAGACGGCCTGGGAGACCTTCTCCCTGGACGCCACCACCTTCACCCACCGGGGCACCCGCTACCTGGCCTGGGCCCAGCACGAGCCCGGCATGGACAACAACACCGCCCTGTGGCTGTCCGAGATGGCGAACCCGTGGACGCTGACGGGACCTCAGGTGCGGCTGTCCACACCGGAGTACGACTGGGAGTGCGTCGGCTTCAAGGTGAACGAGGGCGCCTCGGTGATCGCCCGCAACGGCCGGCTGTTCATGTCGTACTCGGCCGGCGCCACCGACGCCAACTACTGCATGGGCCTGCTGACCGCCGACGCGGACGCCGACCTCATGGACCCGGCCAACTGGTCGAAGTCGCCGGTGCCCGTCTTCACCAGCGACGACGCCACCCGGCAGTACGGCCCCGGCCACAACAGCTTCACCGTGGCCGAGGACGGCCGCACCGACGTCCTCGTCTACCACGCCCGCCAGTACAAGGAGATCGACGGCGACCCGCTGCACGACCCCAACCGCCACACCCGCGTGCAGAGGCTCGGCTGGAAGCCGGACGGCACCCCGGACTTCGGCATTCCGGTCGCGGACACGGCCCTGGGCGGTGCGTGAGATGAGACGCGCGTACACGCGCCTGCGCCTCGGCGCGGCGTCGGCGGTGGTGCTCCTGAGCGCCGGGCTGTCCGCCGTACCGGCCGGGGCCGAGGAGGCGCCGCGGCCCGCCGGCATCGAGAACTGCACCGCCGGTGCCTGCCACTTCGACGTGCCGCCCGGAACGTACGACGTGACGGTGCTGCTCGGCGGCGACGCCCCGTCCGCCACCGCGATCGGCGGCGAGACCCGGCGGTCGCTGCTGGCGCAGACGGCCGTCCCGGCCGGTGAGCGGGTCGCCCGCAGTTTCACCGTGGACGTCCGCACGCCCGAGGGCGAGCCCACCGGAGCCGACGGCACGCCCGGCCTGGACCTGGTGATCGGCGGGGACGCGCCCGCGCTCGCCGGGATCCGGGTCACCCCGGCCCGGCACGCCCGCCGGATCTTCCTCGTCGGCGACTCCACCGTCTGCGACCAGCCCGGCGACCCGTACGCGGGCTGGGGCCAGCAGCTGCCGCGGTACCTGCGCAAGGGGCTGTCCGTGGCCAACCACGCCGACTCCGGGGAGAGCACGGTCAGTTACCTGGCCGACCCGCGTCTGTGGGGAACGGTGCGGTCGCTGATCCGGCCCGGCGACCTGGTGCTGATCCAGCTCGCCCACAACGACAAGACCACCGACGAGCCGGCCTACCGGGCCAACCTGGAGGCGCTGGTGGCGGGCGCCCGGGAGCGGGGCGGGCGGCCGGTGCTCGTCACCCCGGTGGTGCGGCGCTGGTTCAACGCCGACGGCACCCTGGACAACGGCACCGCACTGCTGGTCAACGGCCTCGGCGTCGACCATCCGGCGGTCGTCCGCTCGGTCGCGCGGGCCCACGGCGTGCCGCTGATCGACCTCACCGCGCGGACCAAGGCGCTCGTGGAGTCCCTCGGCGTCGAGGACTCCAAGGCGCTGTACCTGACGCAGGAGAAGCGGGACAACACCCACACCTCCGTCCACGGTGCCACCGTGTACGCGGGCCTGGTGCGCGACGCGCTCGTCGACCTGGGTCTGGTGCCGGAGGGCAAGGTGCGGACGGAGTGAGGCCGCGGGGCCGGAGAACGGCCTGGGGGCGGGCCGGAGAGCAGGCCGGAGAACGGGTTGGTGAGCAGGCCGGTGAGCGGGCCGGGGGCGATCCGGGGGCGGTCCGGGAGGCGGGAACTTCCCGGTTCCGTCGCGCGTTGCGGAGGGCGACCTGATTGTTTGATGTGTGACACGACGGCGGCGCCGTCGTCGGGGGAAGCGAGCAACCCATGGCCATGGTGGGCCTGTTCTGGATCGCCGAGGGCGACGTGTACGTGGGCGCGAAGCCGTCCGGCCTGGCTCCGGGGGTGCGCCTGGCCCCCGAGGGCGTGGTGGCCCTCGGCGACCGGCAGTCCGGCCTCCACCTGTGGGAGGACGTGCACGCCCTGACGGTGGCGGACGTCCCCGTGAAGACCCTCAGGCGGCAGGTCGGCGCGGTCAGGGACCTGGCTCTGGACACGGTGCTGAGCCTGACGGCCGGGGGCCCGGCCCTGACGGACGACGCCCCGGCGATGATGACGGTGCGCGTGGGAGCACGCGACGGCGACCGCGAGCTGACCGCCTACGTGGCCGCGGCCGTCGGCTACTCCCCGAAGGAGGTCGAGCTCTCCCGCGCCCTCCTGTCCCGCCTCACGGAGGGCGCCGCGACGATGGCCACGACGCTGGCGGCGATGTCGCAGTGGGGCCGCGCCTGGGAGGGAGGGACCCCTCGGGGGGCGCAGCGGGAGGCGCTGCTGCGGGAGTGGGTGGGCTGACGCCCCCGATCACGAGCGGAGCCGGCTGAGGGACCGGGGTGCCCGGGTGCGGGCGCCCGCCGGGGAGACCCCGGCCCGCGACGACGGCCCCGGACCGCGATGTTCCGGTCCGCCGGGCCGTCTCTGTCGTGGACGCCGTCGACGTCCTCCTCGCCATGGGGAGCGGAGGACGGGGAGACGGGTCAGGCGACCGGTGCCATGTCCTCCCGGGTGGGGACGGTCCCGGTCAGCGGCGTCGGGCCCGGCGTGGCGGCCAGCACCCTGCGGTAGACCGCCTCGTACCCGGCCGCCATGGTGTCCGGCTGGAAGTGCTCGATGACGTGGTTGCGGCAGTCGCGGGAGTCGATCGCGCCCACCGCCTCGATCGCCTCGGGCAACTCGGTGACCTGGTCGCGGACCAGGCCCGTCACGCCGTCGGCGACGACCTCCGGGACCGAGCCGCGGCGCAGCGTGACCACCGGGGTGCCGCACACCATCGCCTCGATCATCACCATGCCGAACGGCTCCTCCCACTGGAGCGGGAACAGCAGGCAGCGCGCCCGCGCCAGCAGCCGCTTCTTGCGCTCGCCGGTCACCTCGCCGAGCCACTCCACGCCGGGGCCGAGGCGCGGCTTGATCTCGGCCTCGAAGTAGGCGTGTTCGGCGGGTTCGCTGCACTTGGCCGCCAGCTTGATCTCCCGGCCGGCGGCGAGGGCGGCGTCGATGGCGAGGTGCATGCCCTTGTCGGGGGTGCAGCGGCCCAGGAAGAAGACCCAGTCCTCCTTGTCGCGCCGGTAGGGGAAGTCGCCGGCGCGCAGCGCGTTGTGCACCGTGCCCGCCCAGTTCAGGTCGGGGGCCTGGGAGCGCTGCGAGTCCGATATCGCCACCAGGTGCACGCTGTCGCCCAACTGCCGGTAGTAGTCACCCGGTTCGCCGTCCAGCGGGCCGTGCGTGGTGACGACCGTCGGGACGCTGCGGCCGCGGGCGAGCAGCGGCCCGGCCAGGGTGTGGTCGTGGACGACGTCCACGTCGAGGTCGTCCAGGAGGCGGCCGGTGGCGGCGGTGTGCCACACCTCCGGCAGCGGCTCGCCCAGGCGCGGGCCCTGCGGCACGTCGTAGGTGCGCAGCATGCGCTGGGCGCGGGTGCCGTTGCGGCCCGCCGCGATCAGGGTGACGTCGTGGCCACGGGCCACCAGCGCGTCGGTGAGGTCGGCGCACATCGCCTCGATGCCCCCGTAGCCGCGGGGCGGGAGCTCGAACCACGGCGGCGCGACCATGGCGATACGAAGCGGCCGGTTGCTCAACGCAGCTCCTTTCCTTCGGTTGTCTCATACGGTCGTCCCGTACGGCGGTCCGCCCGCCGCGCCCATGCCTCCGCGCACGGCACGGCGGTGCCTCCGCCTCGCCGGGTGCCTCTCCGGGTGCCTCGTCGGGGCCTCGCCGGGGGCCGAGGGCCGGGGCGTGCCGTGCCATGCCCGGATGCGCGGGCAGGCGGGGACGTGCGGACGGTGGGACGGGTGGGGCCGGCCGCGGACGGCGTCGGCCGCGGCGGCGCTCCGAGGGGGGGAAGTTCTCAGGGGAGGGAGGGTCCGGGGGAGGAAGGGACCGGGGGAGGGAAGGACCGAGGGAGGGAAGGACCGAGGGAGGGAAGCCTGGTCAGCCCGGGTGCGGGGGGTCCACCGCCGGGCACGCGCAGGGCGTGTCGGACAGCCGCATCCCGGACGGGAGGCCGGTGACACGGGCACCGCCGTCGCGGCCCACCGCCACGCCCACCCGGGCGGTGCCCACCGGTACGTCGGTCAGGCGCAGCGCGCCGTAGCGGGCCGGCAGCGCGGGGTCGAGGCGGACCACGCCGTGCGGCACGCACACCTCGGCGCCGAGCAGCACCCGCAGCAGGTACAGGGGGGTGGCGGAGGCCCAGGCCTGCGGGGAGCAGGCCGCCGGGTAGGGCACCGGCTGGGCATACTCGGTGCGGTCGAAGCCGCACAGCAGCTCCGGCAGGCGCCCGCCGAAGGCCGCGGCGGCGTCCAGGACGGCCTCGGCGACGCGGCGGGCGTGGGCGGTGAAGCCGTAGCGCCGCAGGCCCGCGGCGACGATGCCGCTGTCGTGCGGCCACACCGAGCCGTTGTGGTAGCTCATCGGGTTGTACGCGGCCATGGTGGTGGCCAGCGTGCGCACGCCCCAGCCGCTGAACATCTCGGGTGAGAGCAGGAGTTCGGCGACGGCGGGCGCCTTGCCGGCGTCGACGATGCCGGTCCACAGGCAGTGGCCCATGTTCGAGGCCAGCGCGTCGACGGGGCGCTTGTCGCCGTCCAGCGCCTCGGCGTACCAGCCGCGTTCGGGCAGCCAGAACGTCTCGTTGAAGCGTTCCTTCAGCAGCCGTGCCCGCTCGTGCCACTTCTCCGCCCCGGCCGGATCGCCGGTGTGCTCGGCGAGCAGGGCCCGCGCCCGGTAGGCGGCGTAGACGTACCCCTGCACCTCGGCGAGGGCGATGGGCGGCTCGGCGAGCCGGCCGTCGGCGCTGTTGACGCCGTCCCAGGAGTCCTTCCAGCCCTGGTTGGCCAGGCCCCGGTCGGTGGAGCGCCGGTACTCCACGAACCCGTCGCCGTCCCGGTCGCCGTACCGCTCCACCCACTCCAGCGCCCGGTCGGCGTGCGGCAGCAACTCCCGTACGGCGTCGGGGTCGACGCCCCAGCGGCACAGTTCGCCGAGCAGCATCACGAACAGGGGGGTGGCGTCGACGGTGCCGTAGTACACGGTGCCGCCGAGCGCGAGGGACGCCTCGACGCCGAAGCGCAGCTCGTGCGGGATCTTGCCGGGCTCCTCCTCGGTCACCGGGTCGGTCTTGGTGCCCTGGTGCCGGGCGAGGGTCTGCGCGGTGCCGAGGGCGAGCTGCGGGTCCAGGGGCAGCGCCATCAGCGCGGTGAGCAGGGAGTCACGGCCGAACAGCGCCATGAACCAGGGGGCGCCGGCCGCGACGACGGGCGTGTCGGGACGTTCCGGGTCGAAGATGCGCAGGGCGCCGAGGTCCTGGCAGCTGCGGCGCAGGGTGAGCGCGAGCGACTCGTCGCCCACCTTCACGCGCGGCCCGGTCGCGCGCCACTCGGTGTTGCGCACCGACGGCCCGGCCTGCTCCACGGGCCGTTCCAGCGGGAACGACGTCGGCGTCTCCACCCCGTCGATCACCGGCGTGACCAGCACGGACGCCCGCCAGGTGCCGCGCGGTGGCACGACCGCCCGGAAGGTGAGCTGGCCGGGGGAGCAGATGGCGTCCTCGGCGGCGATCCGCACGCCCCGGCTCTCGCCGCGCCACTGGCGGCTCATCGCCAGCACCCCGTCGCCGTAGTCGACGCCGTACTGCCCGCGCGGCGCGACCCGGCCCTCCTTGACCTCGAACAGGTCGGCGAAGTCGGCCTCGACGCGCAGGGTGAGCACGCAGGCCGCGGCCTCGTTGCCGAGGTTGCGCAGCACCAGGTCCTCGCGCATGCCCGCGCCCACGAACCGGCGCCGCTCCACCAGGACGGTGGCCTCGCTGTGGCCGGGGCGCGGCCGGGCCCGGCCCAGGAACAGGGCCTCGTACGGCTCCTCGGCGATGACGGAGAGCGGGTCGACCTCCTCGTCGTCCAGCCGCAGCTGCCAGCCGGAGAGGATGCGGGTGTCACGGTGGAACAGTCCGTGGGGGGTGCCGGGTGCGAGGTCCCCGCCCCGCTCGGACAGGCAGAACGACGATCCCTCGATCAGCGTCACCGCATCGCTGCCGCCCTGCGTCGCCTCCCCGGCGAACGTCCAGCCCGCGCCCATCGATCACCTTCCCGTCACGACAGCCCAAGACAAGACCAGCCAAGCCAAGCCAGGCCAAGACAAGCCAAGATCAGGAACACGGGCACCGCGTCACGGAGCACGCACGTGCACGCACATCCACGCACGTGAGCACGGAACCCGTGAGAAGAGGGTTGATCGGTCATTGTTTATACGACGCAGCTCAACTTTCCTGCAAGTGGCCGCAGGGGCCGGCGGAACGGCCGCCGCCGGTGCCGTTCAGCCGCCCAGCCGCTCGGCGACGCGCTCCGCGAACTCCTCCGGGTGTTCGATCGCCCCGAGGTGCCCGCCCGGGAACTCGGCGAAGCCGCCGCCCGTGCGCTCGGCGAGGAAGGCGGCCGTCCGGTACGGGAGTTGGTTCCGCGAGTCCGATCCGGCGGCCAGGGTGAGGCGGGAGGCGCGGGCGCGCAGGGCGTCCAGGTCCGGGGTGTACGCGGTGAAGGGGCGCACGACACGGGCCAGGAAGACGCCCATGGGGTCGGCCGGCTCGTCGGTGGCGGAAGCCGGTTCGCCCAGCTGCTCGAGCAGGGCGAGCCGCTCCCGCGCTCCGTCGGGCAGCACGGTGGCGGTCGGCGGCTCGTGGGCGATGACGTGCCGCAGCCGGTGCGGATGCCGGGCGAGCAGGTCGAGGGCCGCGATGCCGCCGGAGCTCATTCCCAGCACGTGCGCCTGCGCGCCGTCGGCGAGCACCGCGTCCAGCACCCGTCGCGCGCCCTCGCTCCACAGCGCCACCCGCTGCTCGGGAACGGGCAGGCCGAGCCGCCCGTGGGCGAGGCCCAGCGGGTCGTACGTCACGACCGTGAACCGGGCCGAGAGGGCGGCCGTCATCCGGTCGAGCCCCATGGGGTGGCCCGCGCCGCCGGGGACGACGAGCAGGACGGGGCCGCTGCCGGAGACGTCGTAGTGGTCGGGGTGGTGGTGATGGCCGGGGTGGTCGGGGTGGTGGTGATGGCCGAGGGGGTGGTGCCGGTCAGTCATCGTCCGTCTCTTTCTCCGGCTCCGCGCGGGGCCAGTTCTCCAGCGTGATGTGCAGGGCGTCGATCGCCTTGTCCCATGAGGCCCGGACGTCACGGGCGGCACCGAAGCCGCCGGCCGACTCCAGGGCGCAGTAGCCGTGGAAGGTGCTGCGCAGCAGGCGTACGGCGTCGGTGAGGTCGGGCTCCCTCAGGCCGTAGGCGCGGAGCATGCCGTAGGTGATCTCGGCGGTGCGGCGCAGGGCGGAGGAGGCGGCGGCGAGGTCCTGGTCGATACGGATCTGGGTGGCCGCGTACCGCCCCGGCCGGGTCAGCGCGTACTCCCGGTAGGCGCCGGCGAAGGCGGCCAGCGCCTCCTTCCCGGAGCGCCCGGCGACCGCGGCGGCGATCTCGTCGATCAGCTCGCCGCCCGCGAGCAGGGCCAGACGGGTGCGCAGGTCCTGGAGGTTCCTGACGTGCGCGTACAGGCTCGCGTCCTTCACCCCGAAGCGACGCGCCAGCGCCGACAGGGTGACGTTCTCGAAGCCGGCCTCGTCGGCGAGATCGGCGGCTGCCGCGACGAGGCGGTCGGCGGTGAGCCCGGCGCGGGGCATGGGATGACCTCCGGAACGGAAACCTAGGGCTCCTAGAAAATAGCCTAGATGACCGAGGTTTGTGGTGGCGGCGGTCACAGACGATCGGTGGTGCCGTCGGCCCCTCCGGCCGGACGGGCGCTCGATACCCGGTGGAGCCGCTCCACGGCGTCCCGTACGGTCGGTCCGTGGTGATCAAAACCGGAGGCCCCCGCGGCCTCGGCCTCCCCGCCCCGAGGCGCGGCTGCGCTTCGACGCGGAACAGCAGGAGACCGGCGGCGGGCCGCGGCGCCGCCTGCTCATGGCCGACGACGAGCCCGCGTTCGAGCTCAGCTTCTTCTGCGGAACGTGTCCGCTGCTGTTCCGCCGTCTGGAGGGCGCGAGGGAGACGTTGTCCCTGGAGAGCGTGCAGAAACGGCTCACCGGCCCTCTGGACGAGCCGGACGGCGGCGTGATCGAGGCGTTCGGTGCGCTGCTGCCGGAGGGCGAGTGTCTTCCGCTGCTCCTGAGTGTGGTCCCCCGGCGTGGAACGAGCGGGAGCGCGTCAAGGAGTACGCCGCGCTCATGGAGCGGGGAACGGCCCCCACGGCAGTGGCGGTCTCCACGCTGGACGTGTGCCGGCCCGCCCTCGACCTGGGAGACGACCCTTGCACGCACTGGGGACTGACGCACTTCCTCCTCGACGGCCACCACAAACTGGAGGCCGCTGCCGCAGCCGGCCGGCCGGTGCGGCTCCTCTCGCTCCTGGCCCTGGGCGAGAGCCTGGCCGAAGCGGAAGACCGCGCCCGGCTGCCTGCCCTGCGCGCCCGGTCCCGCCCGGCCCGGACGTCCGGTGCCCGAACGGCGGCGAAGAGACGCGGGTCACATCCGTCCGTGTCACAGGGCTCCGGGCCGTCTCGTCTCAGGGGGTGTAGCCACTGACGACCACGGAGGAGCACACCATGAACGCGCGCCTGGACTACTTCGCCGGCCCGACCGCGGGCAAGGCCCTGAAGTACTTCATGTCGGCGGGCAAGGCGCTCAAGGACTCGCCGCTGCCGGCCGCGACGCAGGAGCTGGTGGCGCTGCGCGTGAGCCAGATCAACGGCTGCGCCGTCTGCCTCGACATGCACACCAAGGAGGCCGCCGCTGCCGGCGAGACCCCGGTGCGGCTGAACCTGGTCGCGACGTGGCGGGAGGCCACGGTCTTCACCGAGGCCGAGCGCGCCGCGCTGGAGCTGGCGGAGGAAGGGACCCGGGTCGCGGATGCGGCCAGGGGCGTCAGCGACGAGGTGTGGGCATGCGCTGCCAAGCACTACGACGAGGAACAGCTCGCCGCCCTGGTGATCCTGGTCTCCTTCATGAACGCGGTGAACCGGCTGAACATCATCACCCAGCAGCCGGCCGGCGGCTACGAGCCCGGACAGTTCCACTGAACGGCATCGGCGACCGGCCCGGAGCCCGGCTGCGGGCCCCGGGCCCGGGCCCGGTGGCGTCGGCGCGACCACCGGTGGCCCGGGTGAGCACATGAGCACAGAGGATGTCCGCGCCGACGAGTGCGGCTGGGCGGGAAGGCGCCCGGGGAGGGGTTTCGTCGTGAACAAGGCCGAGGAGTTCGAGGCGCTGCGTCCGCTGCTGTTCTCGATCGCCTACCGGATTCTGGGCAGCGTGGGTGAGGCCGAGGACGCGGTGCAGGAGGCGTGGCTGCGCTTCGACGGCTCGGCGGCCCAGGTCACGTCGGCCAAGGCGTTCCTGTCGGCCACGGTGACGCGGATCTCGATCGACGTGCTGCGTTCCGCGCGGGTGAGGCGGGAGGAGTACGTGGGCCCGTGGCTCCCCGAGCCGCTGCTCAGCGATCCGTACCAGGATCCGGCGCGTTCGGCGGAACTGGCCGACTCGGTGTCGATGGCGGCGCTGCTGCTCCTGGAGCGGCTCAGCCCGCTGGAGCGGTCGGTGTTCGTCCTGCGGGAGGTGTTCGGCTTCGGGTTCGACGAGGTCGCCGCGGCGGTGGGGCGGTCGGAGGCGGCGTGCCGGCAGCTGCTGGTGCGGGCACGGCGGCACATGCGGGCCGGGCGGCCGCGGTTCGAAGCGGACCGCCGGGAGCGGCAGGAGCTGGCGACGCGGTTCTTCGACGCGCTGAAGGACGGTGACGTGGGCGGGCTGCGGAATCTGCTGGCCGCCGACGTCCAGATGGTCGGGGACGGCGGCGGCAAGGCCCCGCAGCTCGCCCGGGCCGTCAGCGGGGCTGAGAACGTGGCCCGGCTGCTCGCCTCCGTGTTCCCCCTGATGGCCCGGGTCGACGTGACGTTCGAGCCGCGCGAGATCAACGGGCAGCCGGGCGCGATCTTCCGCGACCGGGACGGCAAGGTGCTCCACATCCTGGCCCTCGAGGTGCTCGACGGGCAGATCCAGACCATCCGCTCAGTGATCAATCCCGACAAGCTCGGCCACCTCGGTCCGGTCGCCGACGCCTGGGCCGTCGACCGCGCGGTGAAGCAGGCCCGCGAGCGGCGGAAGTGACCTCGGGACCGGCGCGGGCCGGCTCGTTCACCGGCGGCCCGGGGCGGCGGCCACGGGGCTCTCCGCTCACCGGCCCGGCCGTTCGCCCACCGGCTGGAACACCCGGTCGCCCCGGGTGCCGCGGAGGGCGGAAGCCGGCCGGTCGGGCGTGCGTGGAGGGCGAGTACGCGGCCGGAGCCGCCGCGGCCGTCCCGGTGCGATGGGCGCCGGTCCCGTCATGCCCGCGCGTACGGGCCCTCGGCCGCCATCGTGTTCTGCATCGCCGTCAGCCTGCGGACGAAGAGGACGGCGAGTACGCCGGCGGCCACGGTGACCAGGTCGGCGGCGATCCCGAGCAATCCGGCCGAGAGCAGTTCGTCCACGGTCTCGGCCGCCATGTAGGTCTTGCCGGCGACGCGGCCCATGATCGCCGCCAGGACCCAGACCGCCCACCAGGAGGTCAGCAGGGCGGCGGGCGCCGTGCGGTCGGAACCGTCGGGGCCGCGCTGGGTGCTGGCCCGCCAGGTCTGCCGCGCGATCCGATGGGGCAGGAACAGGTTCGCCACGGGGACGAACCAGGCGCCTATGGCCCAGCCGCGGCCCAGGGTGAAGACGTCGGGGCGGAAGACGCCGCCGTTGCTCCGCACCCGGTGGAACCAGACGATGAAGACGACGATCGTGGGCAGCAGCGTGAGGAACTGGAGCACTCCGGCGAGGAGGGTGAGCGCGGGGGACAGGCCGAGTTCGAGATCGTCGAAGGAGGTGCTCCCCGCGAACCCCCGCAGCCACGACTGCTCGTACGCGCCGGCGCCGGCGGAGAAGAGGTGCGCCGCGGTCGCGGCGCCGAGCAGCCAGGTCAGGGCTGTCGCGAGGCCCTTCGGGGAGCGCAGCACGCCCTGGGGCGCCGGCGGAGCCGCGTGGACAGGCCCGCCGGGATAGGGGTGGGCCTGGTACGGAGCCGGGCCCGGCTGCGGAAACGGCTGCGGATGCGGAGGCGGCGGTGAGCCGGGCGCGCTGAAGGACATGACGGTGGACCCCCCACGGGAACGGATGACAAGAGAACGGGTGACATGCGGACGGCCCCGGCCGGTGGGCAAAGGCCCCGGAGAAGATATGCCGGTCCCGTACCCGGAGTCCAGGAGGTTTCCGCTGGTCAGAACGTACGGAGGGCGGCGCCGACCGGACCGCCCCCACCTTCCCGGAAACGGGCACGGCGGGAGGGACCGACGGGAACTGCCGGGCCTTCCAGGGCTGCCGGGCCTGCCGGGGGACGTCACCCGCCCAGCACGCCCCGCACGAACGCGTTGGTGAACTTCCCCGCCGGGTCCAGCTCCCGTGCCAGCGCGCGGAAGTCGCCCAGCCGCGGGTACCGCTCGCGCAGCACCGCCGCCGGCGTCGTGAACACCTTGCCCCAGTGCGGGCGTGCCTCGAAGGCGTCCAGCGCATCCTCGACCCGCCGCACCACCGGCAGCACCGCCCCGGTGTCCTCGACCCAGGTGAAGTGCACGGCCACCGTGTCCCGCCCGTGGGACGGGCTCAGCCACTGCTCGTCGGCGGCCACCGTGCGCACCTCGCAGGTCTGGAGGACCGGTGCCACCGTCGCCCGTATCGCGTCCAGCGCGCGCAGCGCGCCGAGCGCGTGCCGGCGCGGCATCAGGTACTCCGACTGGAGCTCCGCGCCGCTGCTCGGGGTGAACTCGGCCCGGAAGTGCGGGAGCCGTTCGTGCCACGGGCCCGGGACGCCGGACTGCTCGGTGCAGTTGACCGCGGGCATGCCGGGGACGGGATGCATCTTCCCGGTGGCGGGCGTGGCCCACGGGAAGCCGGGCAGGGGCTGGTCGGTGCGCCGCTTGAGCCACACCTGGCGGAAGCCGGGCGCCCGCCAGTCGGTGAACAGGCTCACGCTGTAGGCCGACGCCACGATCGTCTCGAAGGCGGCGGAGTCCAGCCCGTCGAGCGGCAGTTCCGTGAAGACGTACTGCTCGACCTCGAAGGCCGGCTCCAGGTCCAGGGTGAGCGCGGTGACCACGCCGAGCGCGCCGAGGGAGGTGACCGCCCCGCCGAACCGCGCGTCCCCCCGCCCGATCACCACCGTGGAGCCGTCCGCCGTCACCAGCTCCACCTCCCGCACGGCCGACGCCAGCGGGCCGTTGCCCACCCCGGAGCCGTGCGTGCCGGTCGCCACCGAGCCGGCCACCGAGATGTGCGGCAGGGAGGCCATGTTCGGCAGCGCGAGCCCGTGCGCGTGCACCCGGCGGGCCAGCTCCGCGTAGCGCACCCCGCCGCCGACCCGCACCGTACGGGCGGCGGTGTCCACGTCGGTCTCGGCCGGCAGCGCGGCCAGCGACAGCAGGACGCCCTCGGCGCCGGGCTCGGCGATCTCGTTGAAGGAGTGCCCGCTGCCCAGCACCCGCACCGCCGGGCTCTTGGAGACCAGGGCCCGCAGCGCGTCGAGCGAGTGCGGCCGGTGCAGTTCCCCGGCCGCGTAGGTGATGTTCCCGGCCCAGTTGGTCACGGTCTCGGCCACGGCCTCGGTCCCAGTCTCGGTCTTGGTCATCCGGTCGCCCCTTTCCGGGGAGTCGAGCACCAGCAGGTCACCGCTGGAACCTATCCCGGCGATCGGCCGGTGCCGTCCCCCGGGCCGGAGCGGGAACGGATCCCGTCGCCCGCTCCGCGTGGAAGCGCCCCTTCCGCTGCCGCCGCCCGGCACCCCCATACCAGGGCACATCGTGTGCCGTGGGGGGACCCGGCGCCGATGACGCGAAGGCGGGGGCATACCGTGAGATGTCGTACGCCTGAGCCGGGAGGAGAGACGGATGGACAGCCGTACCGCGCTGGTCGAGGATCTGATGGAGCGGTTTCCGCACGTGCCGCGGGAGGCCGTCTTCAAGGAGGACCTGCTGCGGGGCGGCGTGGCCTTCGACCCCTCGGCCCTCAGCGACAACGAGTCCGGGGAGGTGAAGCCGAAGTCGTACTTCATCTTCTCCTTCGACCACGGGACCCTGCCCGAGCTGGGCGAGGCCGCGCTGCGCCGCCCGCCCGAGGAGATCATCCTCACCGGCGGCCCCTACGACCTGCGCCGCACCGTCGTCTCGGTCCGTGTGAACCCGTCCTCGCCCTACCGCGTGGCCGCGAACGAGGACGGCGTGCTCGGCCTCTACCTCGACGGGAAGCGGATCGCCGACGTCGGCGTCCCGCCGATGCCCGAGTACTACCGGCACACCCTCTCCAACGGGAAGTCCGTCATGGAGGTGGCCCCCACCATCCAGTGGGGCTACCTGATCTACCTGACCGTCTTCCGGGTCTGCCAGTACTTCGGAGCCAAGGAGGAGTGCCAGTACTGCGACATCAACCACAACTGGCGCCAGCACAAGGCGGCCGGGCGGCCGTACACGGGCGTGAAGGACGTCGAGGAGGTCCTCGAGGCCCTGGAGATCATCGACCGGTACGACACCCAGAGGGCGTCCACCGCCTACACCCTCACCGGCGGCGCCATCACCAAGACCGTCGCCGGCCGCGACGAGGCCGACTTCTACGGCCACTACGCCAAGGCCATCGAGGAGCGCTTCCCCGGCCGCTGGATCGGCAAGGTCGTCGCCCAGGCGCTGCCCAAGGCCGACGTGCAGCGGTTCAAGGACTACGGCGTGCAGATCTACCACCCCAACTTCGAGGTGTGGGACGAGTACCTGTTCAAGATGTACTGCCCGGGCAAGGAGCGGTACGTCGGCCGTGACGAGTGGCACAAGCGCATCCTGGACTCGGCGGACGTCTTCGGCGCGCGCAACGTCATCCCGAACTTCGTGGCGGGCGTGGAGATGGCCGAGCCGTTCGGCTTCAAGACGGTCGACGAGGCGATCGCGTCCACCACCGAGGGCCTGCGCTTCTTCATGTCACACGGCATCACGCCCCGCTTCACCACCTGGTGCCCCGAGCCGACCACACCGCTCGGCAAGGCCAACCCGCAGGGCGCGCCGCTGGAGTACCACATCCGCCTGCTCCAGGCGTACCGGCAGACGATGGAGGACTTCGGCCTGTCCTCGCCCCCCGGCTACGGCCCGCCCGGCGCCGGCCGCGCGGTCTTCTCGGTCAGCTCCTTCATGGACAGCCTTCCGGCGGACGAGCCGGTCGGGACCTGAGCCGGGCAGGTGCGGGCCGGGGGTGGGGCCGGGAGGCCGGAAACGCCGTGATGCCATGGATCACGCGTTCTAAGATCCCGGGATGAGCGACGAACTTCTCCGCCTCACCGTCCTGGGGTGCGCGACGCCGTACCCGAGCGTGGACAACCCGTGCTCCGGTTATCTGGTGACGAGCGGGGACACCCGTGTCTGGGTGGACGCGGGGAGCGGGACGCTCGGCCCGCTCCAGCGCCACGTACGGCTGGACGAGCTCGACGCGATCTGGATCTCGCACCTGCACGCCGACCACAGCGCGGACCTGCTCACCGCTTACTGATCATTTCAGAATGAGGTTCGGAGTCGTCGCAAGCAGATGATGCTGCAGGCGAGGTGGAGCAGTCCGAGGTGGAGGTCGGCGCGTATCTCGTAGCGGGTCCGCAGGCGTTTGAATTGGTGGAGCCAGGCGAAGGTCCGCTCGACGACCCACCTGGTCTTGCCCAGGCCGGATCCGTGGGCGGTGCCCTTGCGTGCGATCTTCGGCGTGATGCCACGAGCGTGCAGGAGGCGACGGTACTTGTCGTAGTTGTAGCTGCGGTTGGCGAACAACCGCCGTGGCCGGTGACGAGGTCGGCCCACCAGGCCGCGGATGCGGGGAATGGCGTCCAGCAGGGGCGTGAGCCGGGTGACGTCATGACGGGTTCCGCCGGTCACCGATACCGCAAGAGGTGTTCCGTGCCGGTCGGTGATCACATGGTGCTTGGTGCCGAGGCGGCCGCGGTCGACCGGCGAAGGTCCGGTGTGAGCCCCCCTTTCAGGGCCCGGACGTGCGAGCCGTCGACCGCGGCGTCGTCCATGTCCGGCAGGCCCGTCCTGCGAAGCTTCGCGAGGAGGATCTCGTGCAGGCGGGGCCGGACGCCGGCCTCGGTCCGGTCCCGCAGGCGCCGCCGGCACGTCACCCCGCTGCGGCCGATCGTCTCGGCCGGCACGTGCGCCCAGGTCACACCCGTGCGCAGAACGTAGACGATCCCGCGCAGAGCCGCACGGTCATCCGTCGGCAGCCGGCCTGGATACCGCCGACGCCGCGGCGGACGGGGAGGGAGCAGCGGGGCGACACGATCCCACAGGTCATCAGGCACAAGATCATCCGATACCCGCAGAACTCTGCCGCCCACCAGCCCAACTGCCAAGACCCAGAGCCACAGTCATTCTGAAATGATCAGTTATGTCCCGTGGTGGTCTGCCCGGTCCCGCGGGATGAGGCGGGTTCGCACGGCCCGGCATGCGCGGTACTCGCCGGGTGTCATGTCGAACTCCTTGCGGAACGCGAGATGGAAACCGACCTGGCTGCGGTAACCGATGCGCTGCGCGATGTCCTGCTGGGGCACGGACGTGTCAGCGAGCAGCCGCCTGGCCTCCTGCAGACGACGCATCGTCAGATGCCGCATCGGGGGCTCCCCAACCAGCTCCCGGAACAGCTGCGAGAACACCGAACGGGACATGCCCGCCTCACGGGACAGCGACTCCACCGTCCACGGCTCGGCATAGGAGCCATGAATCGCCACCAGGGCCTTGCTGATGCCCGGGTGGTGCAGCGCCCGCAGCGTGGGCGACTCCTCCGCCAACTGCTCCATGGCGATCCGCAGGGACAGCACCAACACGGTCTCGAACGCCCGGAGCGTGACCAGCCGGGATCCCGGAGCCGTGCGCCCGAGCTCGGAGGGCAGGGAGTCGAGCGTGCGCAAGAGCAGGGGTTCGCCTTCGAGCATGCGGCGCCGGAGCACGATGATCCGGGGCAGCGCCTGGTAGAGCCTCGGCTCACCGATGGCGCTGTAGTGCAGGCTCGCACAGAGCATGAGCGTCTTGTAGGGCGGTGCCCCGACCCTGACGACGCCGGACTCCCCGGGGCGGCAGTGAGGCACCAGGGCGGACAGCGGCCTCGTCGGCGCCTCGGGTGCGGAGGCGAACGTGTGGGCGGTGCCGTGCGGAAAGATCACCAAATCGCCCTCGTGCACCCGCACGGGCGGCGCGCCGTCGCCGAAGCTGATGACACAGCCGCCTTCGACCATGTAGTGGATGATCGCGCAGTTGTCGTCGTGCCCCTTGACGCCCCAGACGCCACCGGCTTTCCACATGCTGTAGAAGACGTCGATCAGCCACAGCGGACGCAGCAGCTCGCTCAGCACGTCGTCATGCACGGACGATCCTTAAAGCAATTCGGCTCATGATTAATTGATCGTAGCCACCGCTTCCAGAAACGATGGGTGGCGAAGCCGGGCTTTTTGGCTGGTTCACGGGGTTGAAGTTCCGGGGGGGGGGACTCGTTCCATGAAGATCGTGATCGCGGGCGCGGGGATCGGCGGCCTGACCGCCGCACTGAGTCTCCATACCGTCGGCCTGCACGACGTCCGCGTCCTGGAGGCCGTTGCGGAGATCCGTCCGTTGGGAGCAGGGGTGAACCTGCTGCCCAACGCGGTGCGTGAGCTGGCCGCCCTCGGACTGGCCGAAAAGCTCGCAGACCTGGGCGCCGACCTGTCCGAGCTGGGCTACTACAACCACCTCGGACAGGAGATCTGGCGCGAACCACGAGGCCGGGCTGGCGGCTCCCGGTGGCCTCAACTCGCGCTGCACCGCGGCGCCCTGCAGACAGCCCTCGCCGACAGCGTTCGCGCCCGCCTGGGGGACAGCGCGATCATCACCGACGCGCGTGTCACCGGCTTCACCGTACTGCCCGGCGGGGGCGTGGAGGTGACCGTCGGCCACCGCATCGGTGACCGGCCCACCAGCCGAATACGCGCGGACGTGCTGATCGGAGCCGACGGACTGCGATCCGCCGTACGGCAGGCCCTGTACCCGGAGGAAGGCGAGCCGCGCTTCAACGGCACCGCCGTGTGGCGGGGTGTGACACCCTGTGCGCCATTCCGCGGTGGTCGCTCGATGGTCGTCATGGGCGACGGCCGCTGGAAGGCGGTCGTCTACCCGCTGGCCGTACACCCGGACCCGGACGGCCTGGTTCCGGTGAACTGGGCGGTGTCCCGGGCCGCCCCGGAAGGGCCTGGATCGCCTGGCTCGGTGGCCGCAGACGGTTTCCCGCCGCGGTGGCCAAGTGGCGCTGCGCCGACCTGCGGATGGACGCGCTCGTGGCGGACACCGCGGCGGTCGCGTCCTTCCCCATGCTCGACCGCGACCCCCTGCCCCGCTGGTCGTTCGGTGCCGTGACCCTGCTCGGCGACGCCGCGCACGCCATGGCGCCGATGGGGTCGAACGCGACGACGCAGGCGGTGCTGGACGCCCGCAGTCTCGCCCACGCCCTGGCCACGCACGACGACCCCGTCGCGGCTCTCGTGGCGTACGACCGGGACCGCCGACCGCGGATGAACCGCCTCCAGCTCCTCAACCGTGCCAAGGGCCCCGAGGTCGTGATCGACCTCGTCCACGAGCGGGCCCCGCAGGGCTTCGGGCACGTGCACGACGTGATCCCCGCCGCCCGGCTGGCCCACGTGGCCCACTCCTACGCCCGCGCCGCCGGATTCGACACCGCGTCCGTCAACGCCCCGTCCCCCTACGGCCTCCAGGGCCGGATCCAAGGCTCTCGCACCCCCATACGCGAACGGTGACACCACCGCCCCGCGAACGCACCCGTACTTCCCTCACCCACTCATCGCACGCCTTTGTCAGGAGAGACATGACTCGCAGCGGCCAGGAATACCTCGAATCACTACGTGACGGCCGTTCCGTCTGGCTCGACGGTGAGCTGGTCAAGGACGTCACGGAGCACCCCGCCTTCCGCAACACGGCCCGCTCGATAGCAGACCTGTACGACATGGCACGGGACGCGCGGCTGCGGGACGTCCTGACGGTACGCCCGGAGGGGCAGGACCGGGCGATACTGCGCGCCTACCACGTGCCACGCACCCAGGCCGAACTGGTCGAGCGGCGCAAGGCGTTCAAGACCTGGTCCGAGGCAAGCTTCGGCTTTCTGGGCAGGTCCCCCGACTACATGGCCGCCGGCATCGCGGGTTTCGTCTCGGTTCCGGAGGTCTTCGCGGGTGAGACCTTCGACGGGCGGGACAACCTCGCCGCGTATTACCGGCGTATGGCCGAAGGCGACCTCTACCAGTCGTTCACGATCACCAACCCGCAGATCGACCGCACCAGGGCGGCCAGCGAGCAGGAGGAGGACGACCTGTACGTGCGGGTCGTCAAGGAGCGCGACGACGGCATCGTGGTGCGGGGCGCGAAGATGATCGGCACCGGCGCGGTGTTCGGCGACGAGATCATCGTCGGCACCATCGAGCCGCTGCCGCGTCAGGACGTCGAGTACGCCCTGTGCTTCTCCGTGCCCCTGGACGCCCCGGGACTGAAGTTCATCTCCCGCACGTCCTACGAGGCCCAGGCCCGCAGCGTCTTCGACAACCCGCTGTCCGCGCGGTTCGACGAGAACGACGCACTGCTCGTCTGCGACGACGTCTTCGTGCCCTGGGAGCGCGTGCTGACCTACCGGGATGTCGACACCACCTTCCGGATGTGGTGGTTCACGCCCGCCTACAACAACTTCGTCCACCAGGCCGCCACTCGCTTCTGGACCAAGCTGGAGTTCCTCACCGGCCTCGCGATCCTTGTCACCCGGGCGAACAACACCTACGACCTCCCGCCCGTCCAGATGCAGATCGGCCGGCTCATCGGGTGGCTCAACATCGCCAAGTCGATGGTGCTGGCGGCCGAGACGACGTGCGAGCGGGTCGGCGGCGAGGGCAACGCCGTGCACATCAACCGGGAGATCGCCTCGGCCCACCGGGCCATGGCCGGTGACCTCTACCCGAAGGTGCTGGCCGAGATCAAGATGCTGGCGGGCGGCGGCCTCATCCAGCTGCCGGCTTCCGGCTACGACCTGACGCACCCCGAACTCGGCCCACTGGTGGCCAAGTACGTGCGCTCTCCCGGCACACCGGCCGAGCAGCGCATCAAGCTGCTAAAGCTCGCCTGGGACGCCCTCGGATCCGAGTTCGCCGCACGGCACGAGCAGTACGAGCGCTTCTACCACGGCGCCCCGCACGTCTACCTGCCGGGGATCGTCCGCGACGGCAACCCGGACCTGCTGGCCGCCTTCACCCAGTCATGCCTGGACGGCTACCAGCTGGACGAGGTGCCGGGCGGCACGGGAGGTCCGTATGCCGGCCGCTGACCGCCGACGGGCCCTGGCCCTGCTCGCCTGCACGCAGTTCGTCCTGATCCTGGACACCTCGATCATCAACGTGGCCGCGCCCTCCATCGGGGAGAGTCTGGACATCTCACCCGCGCAGCTGTCCTGGGTGGCCAACGCCTACCTCGTCTCCTTCGGCGGACTGTTGCTGCTCAGCGGCCGCGCCGCCGATCTCCTGGGCCAGCGCAGGGTGTTCGTGACCGGTCTTGCCGTCCTCGCGGCCGCCTCGCTGCTGGGCGCCCTCTCGGAGGACGCCGCCCTGCTCATCGCTGCCCGTGCGATCCAGGGCGTGGGGGCCGCGTTGGCCGCTGCGGCGGCGTTCGCCCTGGTCCTGACGCTCTTTGAGGACGGACCCGAACGCCATCGGGCGCTGGGGGTGTTCGCCGCGATGGCGGGGGCCGGTGGCGCCGCCGGCACCGTCCTCGGCGGCGTGCTCACCAGCTGGCTGGGCTGGGAGTCGACCTTCGCCCTGAACGTGGTGGCCGGCATCGCCCTGATCCTGCCCGTGCCACGGCTGCTGCCGCCCGGCACGTCCGGTGGACGCGAGCGTGGTTTCGACGTACCCGGAGCGGTGGCGGTCACCACAGGCCTGGGGCTGCTGGCCTATGCCGTCGTCAACGCCGGTGAATCCGGCTGGAGTTCCACGCCGACCCTGGTCGCCGGGGCTGCGGCCGTCGTGCTGCTGGCCGCGTTCGTCCTGATCGAACGCAGGGCTCCGTACCCCCTGGTTCCCCCCGCGGTGCTGGGTCGGCCGACGCTGCGGCTCGCCAACGTCCTGGCCGCACTGTGGCAGGTGTCGCTGTTCCCGATGTTCTTCCTGGTGAGCCTGTACCTCCAGGCAGTGCTCGGATACGAGCCGGTGCTCGGCGGCCTCGCCCTGCTGCCCCTGTGCGTGGTCGTCATCACGGTCGCTTCCTTCGCGGACCGGCTGATCGGCCGGTTCGGCCTGCGCACGGTGATGGGCGCCGGGTTCGTGCTGGTGGCCGTCGGCATGGTGTGGCAGTCCCTGCTGTCGGCCGACGGCTCCTTCGTGGCGGACGTCCTGCCGCCGAGCCTGGTGCTGGGCGTCGCCCTGCCTCTGGTCTCCATCACCGCCAACGTCGCGGCCACCCTCGACACCGGTGAGGAGGAGTCCGGCCTGGCCTCCGGCCTCGTCAACACCAGCCTGCAGTTCGGCTCCGTCCTCGGGCTGGCCCTCCTGTCCGGAATCGCCGCCGCACGCACCGGCGCCTCCTCCGCGGCCCACGACGTCGCGCTCACCGAGGGCTTCAGCACGGCATTCCTGGCAGGGGCAGTGCCGGCCGTGGTGGCCCTGCTGCTCACCCTCCGGCTGCGCCTGCCCGCACCGGGGGCCCCGGCTCCGCCGGAAGCGGGCACCGCCGCCGAACACCGGCGCGCCGTGCCCTGATCGCGCCCGGGTCGGCCCGGACCGTCCGGGCCGACCCGCACCGACCGCCCCACCGAACCCCCAAGAAAGGCACGACATGACACAAGAGCACCACAAGCACGTTCTCGTGACGGGAGCCAACGGTTTCCAGGGCGGTGCCGTGGCCCGGTTCCTGGCCGCCCAGGGGCACGAGGTCCGCGGTCTCGTCCGGGACGAGGCCAAGGCCGCGGAGCAGGCGGCCGCCGGGGTGACCCCCGTCCGCGGCGACCTGGGCAGCCTCGACGACCTGCGCGCTGCCTTCCGGGGCGTCACACACGCCGTCGTCGTGATGCCCCTGGAGTACGACCCCGACACGGTGGCGGGCTATGCCCGCAACATCGCCGAGGCGGCACGGGAGGCCGGAGTACGGCGCCTGGTCTACAACGTCAACACCCCGATTCCCGACGAGACCACACCGTACGCGGGGTTCGAGACGCGCCGCCGGGCAGAGGAAGTGCTGCGGGGCGGCGAGGTCCCCGTGGTCGTGGTCAGGCCGCCGGTCTACCTGGAGAACCTCTTCAGCCCCTGGAACGGGCCCGCGATCGTCAACGACGGAGTGCTGGCCTACCCCCTGCCCGCCGAGCAACGCGTGGCCTGGATGTGCCACGACGACCTCGCCCGGGTGGCCGCCCGGGCCCTGGAGGACGACGTGCCGGCCGGGCAGGTGCTGAACGTGGGAGGCGCTGACGTGCTCACCGGCCCTGAGCTGGCGACCGCGTTCGGGCAGGCCCTCGGCCGTGGGATCCGCTATGTGCCGCTGGATGTCGAGCAGTTCGAGCAGGGACTCGCCCAGCTGCTCGGCGCGGAGGCCGCAGCGGGCGTGGCGGGGATCTACCACTACGCCGGCACGGGCCGGGCGGGCGACTTCCTCGCCCCGTCGCCCGCAGCCGTGGAGAGCGCACTGGGCGTGCGGCTCACACCGGTGATCGAATGGGTCAAGGCGCAGCCCTGGGAGCAGTGGGCCCGGCCCGCCCAGTAGCCACGACCGAGGCCGGGACGCGGGCGCGCGCCGTCGCGTCCCGGCCTTCGCCGTGCGCATCGAGGCGGCGGGCGGGTCGCTGGTGTACTCCGGGGACACGGCGCCGTGCACGAACCTCACGGAGCTGGCCGAGGGATGTGACGTGCTGCTGTGCGAGGCCGAGAGCGCGCAGGCGCCGGCCGACGGCGAACAGGTGCACCACACGCCCGAGGACGCCGGTGACACGGCCCGCGCGGCCGGGGCGCGACGGCTGATCGTCACGCACGTCGGCCGCTTCCTCACCCCGGGGCAAGCGGTGGCGCGTGCCTCGGCCCGGTTCGACGGCCCCGTCGACTACGCCGCCCCCGGTGCCACCTTCTCGATCCGCTCGGACCGCTCATCCGACCCGACCGACCCGATCGATCGGGCTGAGGCTGCCCCGGGGTGACGGCACCCGGTGGCCCACCGGGCTCCCGGGTCCCGGGTCCCAGGTCCCCGGGCTTCCTCCGGGACCCGGCCGGAAAAACCACTGGAGCGACCATGGGGCGGTCGGCTACGGTCGCTTCCGAAAAGCAGGCGGCCCGAGCCGCCGTGACCGTTCGTGCGCATGTGAGGAGGTGTCGACCGATGGCTGTCTCTGTGACGGGCGCTGCCCGCATCCGGAAGTTCGTCTCGTCCACCTCCGTGGCCGCCGGCTGACATCTCACCTTCCGCGCCTGTGACGCGCGTGCCGGGGCCACCCATGTGAAGGGTCACCCCTTGTCTTCCTCCTCTTCCTCGTCTTCCTCCTCTTCTTCTCTCCTCGGCTCGTCCTCCTCGCACCCGCTCACCCCGTACGGCTGGGACGCGGACTGGGAGGCCGCGTTCGCCCCGTACGCCGCGCAGGGCCTCCTGCCCGGTCGGGTCCTCCGGGTCGACCGCGGGCAGTGCGACGTCGTCACCGCCGGAGGCGTCGTGCGCGCCGACACCGCGTTCGTCACTCCCCACGACCCCCTGCGGGTCGTGTGCACCGGCGACTGGGCCGCCGTCGACCCGGACGGCAGCCCCCGCTACGTGCGGACGTACCTGCCGCGCCGTACCGCGTTCGTGCGCTCCACCTCCTCCAAGCGGTCCGAGGGGCAGATCCTCGCGGCCAACGTCGACCACGCGATCGTCGCCGTGTCGCTGGCCGTCGAACTCGACCTCGCCCGCGTCGAACGCTTCCTCGCCCTCGCCTGGGAGTCCGGGGCGCAGCCCGTGGTCGTGCTCACCAAGGCCGACCTCGTGCCGGACCCGGTGACGCTGGCGCACCTCGTCCAGGACGTCGAGACGGCCGCCCCGGGCGTGCCGGTGCTGCCCGTCAGCTCGCTGTCCGCGGAAGGGCTCGACGCCCTGTCCGCCGTCGTCTCCGGCGGCACGGCCGTGCTGCTCGGGCAGTCCGGCGCCGGCAAGTCCACCCTCGCCAACGCGCTGCTCGGCGAGGACGTCATGGACGTCCGGGCCACCCGGGACGTGGACGGCAAGGGACGCCACACCACGACCACCCGCAACCTGCTCCTCCTGCCCGGCGGGGGAGTGCTGATCGACACGCCCGGGCTGCGCGGGGTCGGGCTGTGGGACGCGGGCGACGGCGTCGGCCAGGTGTTCGCGGAGATCGAGGAACTGGCCGCCGAGTGCCGCTTCCACGACTGCGCGCACGAGAGCGAGCCCGGCTGCGCGGTCCGCGCCGCCCTCGACGCCGGGGAGCTGTCCGGACGGCGGCTGGAGAGCTACCGCAAGCTGCTGCGGGAGAACCAGCGCATCGTCGCCAAGACCGACGCCCGGCTCCGCGCCGAGATCCGCAAGGAGTGGAAGCGCCGGGGCGCCCAGGGCAGGGCGGCGATGGAGGCCAAGCGCGGACGTCTGCGGTAGGGGAGGCCACCCGGCCGGCCTCGCGCGGCGTCATCGTCGCCACCGTGGTCATCGTCATGTCCGATTTCCGCCAGCCCGGACCACCGGGAGGGCGGAGACTGGACAGCGTGATGGACGAGGACACCAGGTACGAGGCGGTGCGCAGCCGGGACGCCCGGTTCGACGGGGCGTTCTTCTTCGCCGTCGAGACGACCGGCATCTACTGCCGGCCCAGCTGCCCGGCGGTCACGCCGAAACGGCACAACGTGCGGTTCTTCGCGACGGCCGCCGCCGCGCAGGGCTCCGGGTTCCGGGCCTGCCGGCGGTGCCGTCCGGACGCCGTGCCGGGCTCCGCGGAGTGGAACGCGCGCGCCGACGTCGTGGGCCGGGCCATGCGGCTGATCGGTGACGGCGTCGTCGACCGCGAGGGCGTCGCCGGGCTCGCCGCCCGCCTCGGCTACAGCGCCCGGCAGGTGCAGCGGCAGCTCACCGCCGAGCTGGGCGCCGGGCCGGTCGCCCTGGCCCGCGCCCAGCGGGCGCACACCGCGCGCGTCCTGCTCCAGACCACCGGCCTGCCCGTCACCGAGATCGCGTTCGCGGCGGGGTTCGCCAGCGTGCGGCAGTTCAACGACACCGTCCGCGCCGTGTACGCGGCGACCCCCAGCGAGCTGCGCGCCGCCGCGCCCGGGAACGGCCGGGCGGCCCGCCGCACGCCGGCCCCGGCCGTCGGCATCCCGCTGCGGCTCGCCCACCGCGGCCCCTACCAGGCGGGCCCCGTCTTCGACCTGCTCCAGCGGGAAGCCGTCGCCGGCATCGAGGAGGTGACCGGCACACCGGGCCGCCGCGTTTACCGGCGCACCCTCCGCCTCCCGCACGGCACCGCGATCGCCACCGTCCACGAACGCCCGGGCGCCGCGCGGACCGCCCCGCGGGGCGCCCACCCCGGCGGCTGGCTCGACGCCCGGCTGCACCTCACCGACCACCGCGACCTGACCACCGCCGTCCAGCGGCTGCGGCGGCTGTTCGACCTCGACTCCGACCCGTACGCCGTCGACGAGCGGCTCGGCGCCGACCCCCGGCTCGCCCCGCTGGTCGCCGCCCGCCCCGGGCTGCGTTCACCCGGCGCCGTCGACCCCGAGGAACTCGCGGTGCGGGCGCTGGTGGGGAGCGCGGAGGCCGCGCGGCTGGTCCAGCGGTACGGCAAACGGCTGGACGCCCCCTGCGGCAGCCTCACCCACGTCTTCCCCGAACCGGCCACCCTCGCCGCCGCCGAGCCCGACGGCCCCCTGGGCGCGCTCACCGCCGCCCTCGCCGACGGCACCGTACGCCTGGACCCCGGGGCCGACCGGGACGACGCCCACCGGGCCCTGCTCGCCCTGCCGGGCCTGGACACCCGTACGGCCGCCGTCATCCGCGTCCGCGCCCTCGGCGACCCGGACGTGGCCCCGCCCGGCGCGGACGTCCCCGACACCTGGCGCCCCTGGCGCTCGTACGCCCTGCGCCACCTGTGCGTGGCAGGAGAGTGGGAGTTCCCGTGACCATCGACACCGCGTCCACCGAGACCATCATCTCCGAGGCCGGCATCGACGAGGCCGGTGTCACCGAGGCCGGCATCCCCGAGACCGGCATCCCCGAGGCCGGCGTCACCTACTGGACCGCACTCGACAGCCCCGTCGGGCGGCTCCTGCTCACCGCCGGCCCGGACGGGGCGCTCACCTCCCTGTCGGTCCCCGGCCAGAAGGGCGGGCGCACCGTCCAGGAGGACTGGCGGCGCGACCCCGGGCCCTTCCGCGCCGCCGCCGAGCAGCTCGCCGCCTACTTCGCCGGGGAGCTCACGGAGTTCCGGCTGCCGCTGCGCGCCGAGGGCACCGCCTTCCGCACGCGCGTGTGGGACGCCCTGGACACCGTGCCGTACGGGACGACCACGACGTACGGCGAGATCGCCGCGCGGATCGGCGCCTCCCGGGCCGCGGTCCGGGCGGTCGGCGGCGCGATCGGCGCCAACCCCCTGCTCATCGTCCGGCCCTGCCACCGGGTGATCGGCGCCAACGGCTCCCTGACGGGGTACGCGGGCGGGCTCGCGTGCAAGACGCGGCTGCTGACGCTGGAGGGTGTACTCGGCCGGGCGGAGGTTCCCGCCGGGGTCAGCCCGCGATGACCGCCCCCAGCCACGCGGCCGCCACCAGCAGACAGGCGAACAGTTCCGCCAGCACGCTGGAGCCACCCGAGCGCATCGCCGTGCGCAGCGACGCCACCGCCTCGCCGTGCCGGCCGAGCCGCAGCCGTTCGGCGAGGTAGATGCCGCCCATGAAGCCGGGGATCGCCCCCACCACCGGGATCAGGACGAACCCGAGGAAGGCCCCGGCGCCCGCGAACACCGCCAGCCGGCGGGTGGCGCCGCTCGCGCGCAGCCGCCGGGGCGGCAGGGCCCAGCGCACCGCCTGGGAGAGCAGCAGGACGACGGTGGCCCCCACCAGCACGCTCCACGCCACCGGGCGGGGGTCCGTGAGCGCCCACCACAGGACACCGGCCCACACCAGCCACGAGCCGGGCACTCCGGGCAGCAGCACTCCGCACAGCCCGAGCAGGATGACCAGGCCGGCCAGCAGGAGTTCCACCACTCCCATCCCACCAGAGTGCAGGAGGACGGCGGCGCCCGCAGAACCGGCACGGCGCGCGGGTCCCGGACGCGGCGGTCAGCGCTCCCGGGCCACCCAGCCCCGCTCGTACGCGTGCCAGCCCAGCTGCAGCCGGGTCGTCACCCCGGTCAGCTCCATCAGCCGCTTCACCCGGCGCTGTACGGTCCGCAGCCCCAGGTCGAGCTGTTTGGCGACGCTCGCGTCGGTCAGGCCGGCGAGGAGCAGGGACAGGATCTCCAGGTCGGTGGGGTCGGGGCCGTCCGGTTCCCGCTCGGTCACCCCGGACGCGCCGAGCCGCAGCGGCAGCGCGTCCCGCCACACCGACTCGAACAGGCCGCGCAGCAGCTCCAGCAGCCCGCTGGCGTGGACGACCAGCGCGGCGGGCTCCGCGCTGCGCGCGGTGAGCGGTACCAGGGCCAGCGACCGGTCGGCGACCACCAGCTTGGTCGGCACCCGGTCCACCACCCGCACCTGCTCGCCGCGGCCGAGCGCGGCCGTCAGCTCGGTGATCCCGTCCGGCAGGTCCAGCACCGCCCGCTCGACCACGACCCGGTAGCGCACCCCGCGCCCGGCCGCCTGCTCCTCGGCGTCGTTCTCCGTGCCGGAGACGGCCATCGGATGGCCGGTGACCAGCGCGCACACCTCCTCGCTCGCCCCGAGCTGGAGCTGGAGGAAACGCTGGGCGACCGCCGCCGCGCCGGTCACCACCTCGACCAGGTCGTGCACCGCGGGCTCGGCCGCCGCCGCCCGGTACTCCTCCGCCAGCAGCGCCGCCGCCAGCTCCGCCTTCTCCAGCTCGTGCCGCTGCCGGGTGAGCAGCGCGCCCAGCGCCACACCCGGCGGCGCGGCGACCCAGCGGCCGGGCCGTGCCGAGGACTGGGCCGCGAGTCCCTGCCGTTCCAGCCGGCGCAGGGCGCGCTCGGTGGCCTGCTCACCGAGCGCCAGCCGCCGCGCGAGATCGGGCACGTCGGCGGCGCCCACGGACACCAGCGTCCGGTACGCCGCCTCGTGCGTCTCGTCCAGCCCCAGCACTCCCAGCATCAAGCGCCGCCCCTCCCTGAACCCGACCGAACCCGGCTCGCCCCGCCGCCCGTGGCGGAAAACGGCCACGGCGCAAACCCGCCTGCGCACATCATCGCCGTACCGCCCGTCCCTCTGCCAAGGTGGGGGCGCCGCGGCCCCGACGTCCGTCCGCCGAGCCCGCCCAGGGTCCGGGGCACCGGGCCGCTCCGGCGTCGCCGGGCGGTTCTTCCGTGGGGGGTGGAGCCGCCCGGCGACCCTCGCCGCATCGCCGCATCGCCGTATGACTGCATCGCCGTATGGCCGTATGGCCGTTCGGTGCCTCACCCGCCCCGGTGGTCCCGCCGGTCGCGGTCCGGCGCAATTTCCGGATGCCCCGTTTTCCCACGGCTCGCGCGGTGGACAATCAGGGGCATGAGCCAGCAGGGGGGAAGGCCCACCGGTCACGAGGACGACTGGTGGGGGCAGTTGTACGACGACTCCATCGGCGACACCGGCCCCACGGCCGCGGCCGATTCCCTGGACGACCGGTTCACCTCGGCGGCCGAGACGGTGGGGGAGGCGGACGCGCCACCGGCGGACAGGCCACCGTCGGACAGGCCACCGTCGGACGCGCCATCGGCGGACGGGCCACCGGCGGACGGGCCACCGTCGGACGCGCCATCGGCGGACGGCGCGGGCCGGTACGCAGGCTCGCGCGCCCCCGCCGATCCCCTCATGCCGGACGCCGCCGCCCGGCCGCCGGGCACCGCGGACGGCGTCCCCGCGCCCCGCGCCGGGGACCGACGCGTCGGCGACCCCGAGGACGCCGCGCACCGCGCCGGTCCGCCGCCCCCGCGTGCCCCCTGGGAACCCCCGCCCGCCATACCCACCGGCCCCGTCGTCTTCCCGCCCGGTACCGGACCGGGGCCCCGCCGGCCGGCCGAGCCGGGCCCCGCGCAGACCCCGCCCGCGGACCTCCCGGCCTCCCGCAGGCCGCCCGCCCCACCCGCATCCCCACCGGCAACCCCACCCGTGCCCCCGTCCCCACTCGCGCCACCGCTCCCGTCCCCATCCGCGCCACCGCCCCCGCCACCGCCTCCGTCCCCATCCGCGCCACCGCCCCCACCGCCGCCTCCGTCCCCGTCCCCGTCCCCATCCGCGCCACCGCCCCCACCGCCGCCTCCGCCCTCGTTCCCGCTCCGTTCCCTGTCCCCTTCTCCCTCGCCTTCTCCCTCGTCCCCTCCCGCGTCCCCGCCCGAGGCCCCGGCCCCGACTCCCCCCGCGCCCGAGCCGCTCTCCGCCCGGCATGGCACCCCCGGCGCCCCGAGCGGCCCCCCTCCCGCCGCACCGGCCGCGCCCCCGCCCCGCGACCACGTCGGCTCCGGTCCGCCCACCTACGACCCCGAACCCACCGCGCTGCCGTCCGCCGACCCCGACAGCCTGGACGACCTGGTCCCGGACACCGTGCTGGACGGCGCCCACTACGGGACCTGCACCCTGCGGGCCGTCTCCCTGCGCGGGGACTCCCCCCGGTTCCGCGGCGAGCGGCGCCGCGACGCACTGCTCACCGCCCGCTTCGGCGCGGGCGACCGGACGCTGATCCTGGTGGCGATGGCCACCGGGGCCCGCGCCACCCCCGGGGCGCACCGGGCCGCCGCCGAGCTCTGCCGCTGGATCGGCCGGGCCGTCGGCCGCAGCCACCCGCGGCTGCTGACGGACCTCCAAGCCGCCCGGCGCGGCGACCTGAAGTCCGGCCTGCACCGCCTCACCGACCGCAGCCTCGGCAGGCTCCGCGCCGGCGCCACCGAACAGGGCCTCGCCCCCGACGCGTACGCGGCCACCCTGCGCTGCCTGCTCCTGCCCGGCGACCCCGACTGCCGTACGCGCGTGTTCTTCGGCGTCGGAGCGGGCGGGCTGTTCCGGCTGCGGGACGGCGCGTGGCAGGACATGGAACCCCATGCCGCCGATGCCACCGATATCGCTGATGTCGCTGATATCGCCAATGTCCCCGGATCGCCCGGCACCTCCGGCGCCCCTGACACCCCTGGCACCCCTGGCACCCCCGGCATCGGATTCGGCCCGCTGCCGGAGCGGGCTCCCGAGGGCGACCGGGTCACCCTGGACCTGGGCGTCACCCCGCCGCCCGGCCCGTACGGGGAGTCCGCCGGACCGCCCCGCGAGCCCTTCCGCTTCCGCGTCTCCGTCGCCCGCCCGGGTGATGTGCTCCTGATGTGCACCGCCGGTCTGGCCGAGCCGCTGCGCGGCGAGGAAGAACTGCGCGAACACCTCGCGCGGCGCTGGTCCGGTCCCACCGCGCCGGGCCTCGCCGCGTTCCACGCCGATGCCCGGGTCAGGGTGAAGGGGTACGCCGACGACCGTACGGCCGCCGCCGTGTGGGAGGCGTGACGGCGCTTGCTGTGGATTCATGGGACCCAGGGAGCCCAGGGGACCCAAGGGACCTCAGGGGCCCCAGAGAAACCCGGAGCACCCCGGAGCAACCCGGAGCAACCCGAGGACCCAGCGGACCGAAGGGCACACCACAGCCATGGCCAGACAGAACGTCGCGGAACAGTTCGTCGACATCCTCGCCCGCGCCGGAGTCCGGCGCCTGTACGGCGTCGTCGGCGACAGCCTCAACCCCGTCGTGGACGCCGTGCGCCGCCACGCCGGCATCGACTGGGTGCACGTGCGGCACGAGGAGGCCGCCGCCTTCGCCGCCGGCGCGGAGGCGCAGATCACCGGCGAGCTGACCGCGTGCGCCGGCTCCTGCGGACCCGGCAACCTCCACCTCATCAACGGCCTGTACGACGCCCACCGCTCCATGGCCCCCGTCCTCGCCCTCGCCTCGCACATCCCCTCCAGCGAGATCGGCCTCGGCTACTTCCAGGAGACCCACCCCGACCGGCTGTTCACCGAGTGCAGCCACTACTGCGAAATGATCTCCAATCCGCAGCAGATGCCGCGGGTGCTGCGGACCGCCGTCCAGCAGGCCGTCGGCCGGCGCGGCGTGAGCGTCGTCTGTCTCCCCGGCGACATCGCGGGCGAGCCCGCCCCGGAGCGGGCCGCCGACACCGCCCTGGTCACCTCCCGGCCCACCGTCCGCCCGGGGGACGACGAGATCGACCGGCTGGTGCGGCTGATCGACGACGCCGACAAGGTCACCCTGTTCTGCGGCAGCGGCACCGCGGGCGCGCACGCCGAGGTCATGGAGTTCGCGGAGAAGATCAAGTCGCCGGTGGGGCACGCGCTGCGCGGGAAGGAGTGGATCCAGTACGACAACCCGTTCGACGTCGGGATGAGCGGGCTGCTCGGTTACGGCGCCGCCTACGAGGCCACCCACGAGTGCGACCTGCTGATCCTGCTCGGCACGGACTTCCCGTACAACGCCTTCCTGCCCGACGACGTGAAGATCGCCCAGGTCGACATCCGGCCCGAGCACCTGGGCCGCCGCTCCCGGCTGGACCTCGCGGTGTGGGGCGACGTGAAGGAGACCCTGCGCTGTCTGACCCCGCGGGTGAAGGCCAAGAAGAGCCGGCGCTTCCTGGACAAGATGCTGAAGAAACACGCGGACGCGCTGGAGGGGGTCGTCAAGGCGTACACGAAGAAGGTCGACAAACACGTCCCCCTCCACCCCGAGTACGTGGCGGCGGTGCTGGACGAGACGGCCGACGACGACGCGGTGTTCACCGTCGACACCGGGATGTGCAACGTGTGGGCCGCGCGCTACCTCACGCCCAACGGGCGCCGCCGCATCATCGGCTCGTTCTCGCACGGCTCGATGGCCAACGCGCTGCCCATGGCGATCGGCGCCCAGCTCACCGACCGGCGGCGGCAGGTCGTCACCCTCTCCGGCGACGGCGGGTTCTCCATGCTGATGGGCGACTTCCTCACCCTCGTCCAGTACGACCTGCCGGTGAAGGTCGTCCTCTTCGACAACTCCTCCCTCGGGATGGTGGAGCTGGAGATGATGGTCGCCGGGCTGCCCTCTCACGGCACCGCCAACAAGAACCCCGACTTCGCCGCCGTCGCCGAGGCATGCGGCGCCTACGGCGTGCGCGTCGAGAAGCCCAAGCAGCTCGCCGGGGCGCTCAAGGACGCCTTCCGGCACAAGGGGCCGGCCCTCGTCGACGTCGTCACCGACCCCAACGCCCTGTCCATCCCGCCGAAGATCAGCGCCGACATGGTCACCGGTTTCGCCCTGTCCGCCTCGAAGATCGTCCTGGACGGAGGGGTCGGCCGCATGCTCCAGATGGCCCGCTCCAACCTGCGCAACATCCCGCGCCCCTAGCTTGATCTTTAACCTGTGCGGCGAGGGCGTGGGTTGGTCGACTTCTTGCTCCGGGACGTGGTGGTGCCCGTCTTGCGGGGTGTGTGGACGTCGTGTCGTGGGGTGGGCCGGGTGTTCTTTCGGCCGGGAGGTCGTCCAGGCCCGGGGCGCGTGGGTTTCGGTGCCCCGGCCGGGCAGGCGGCCTTCGGGCGGATGTGCCGGAAGTCGCGGCGGACACGTGCCGGGGTCAGCCTGTCTGTGGAGACGGGCCTCTCCCATGGGCGATGCCGGTCGGCTGCGAGTGGCCGGGCCAGTCGTAGTTGGGTGTAGGCGGCGAGGATCAGCCAGGTCCAGCGGTCGGCCGCTTCGGGGGTACGGATCTTTGGACAGGTCCAGCCGAGAGTCTGCTTGAACAGACGGAAGGTGTGCTCGATGTCGAAACGACGCAGGTATGCCTGCCAGAGCCGGTCGCTGTCCGCTGCGGTGACGCCGATGCCCGACCACCACAGCCAGACCGGCTTCGGGGTGGCTCCGCTGGGCAGATGCTCGATGTCCAGGCGGATCACCGTCCCCTCGACGATCGGGAGGGTGCCGTCGGCCGCGGCCCAGGACGAACGGTGGGTGAGCTTGGGGTGGAGCCGGTCCCAGGACCGGGAGGTGGCGGTGCCGTAGAGGCGCGTGTCGGTGACAGTGTGGGTGTCCGGGGTGCCCCAGGTGTCGGGCTGCCCGAAGACGAACTCGCCGCCGTGCCGGGGCGGCCGTCCCGTGGTGTGAGGCTGCCTGGGTGGTGCGGCCCTGCGCAGGACACGGTCCGAGCGCATCCGGGCCAGCACCTGCACCGGCAGATCCCGCAGGAGGTGGGCCAGGCGCGGTGCGTCGTATCCGGCGTCCGCGATGACGAGGACGTCCGGGTCGCCGGCCTGCCACTGCCCTGCGGTGATCAGCCGCTCGACCAGTTCACGCAGCTGCCGGGCGGTGACGGTGGCGGTGTCGTCCC
Organism: Streptomyces sp. NPDC006134; assembly: GCF_040628835.1. Taxonomy (NCBI): domain Bacteria; kingdom Bacillati; phylum Actinomycetota; class Actinomycetes; order Kitasatosporales; family Streptomycetaceae; genus Streptomyces; species Streptomyces sp. NPDC006134. The sequence continues at coordinate 158,224 of NZ_JBEXTV010000005.1, forward strand.
CAGGTGCCAGGCGCAGTGCGTCCAGCGGTGCGGTCCACGAGCTGCGGCCGGGCTCCAGCGCGCAGACGATGGAGTAGGGCCAGCCGGGGACGGGGATGTGCTGATCTTTGCCGCGGCCGTAGGTGTGACACAGGATCCGCTGTGGTGAGGTGTGGGCGTCGGGCCGCAGCCAGCAGGTGACATCGACGGCCAGGACCAGCCGGCCATCGGCCGCCCGCGGCAGCGGCACCGCGGCCAGGGCCTGCCGCATCCGGTCCGCGTCGACCCGGCCCTTTGAGACGGCGGCGTAGAGCCCTCCGTGCCCACGGCGGTGTTCGCCCACCAGCGACAGCTCGGCCAGCGATCTCACCGGCCCGTCACCGCACAGAACCGCGTCGGCCAGCTCGAACAGAGCATCCGAACGAGCTGTGAGACAGGAATAGAACTCGCCCCGGAAGCGTGACAGTTCGGCCAGCGGCTCCTGCCGGACATTGTGATGCAGCAGACTCATCCTCACGGCCTTCGTACTGGACGTGTGTGTTCCTTGGCTGGAGCACATGTTCAGACGAAGGCCGCTTCCGTGTACGGCGGATACCGAACCGAGTGATCAAGTACGACGCATCGTTCGACGGCGCACGTTAAAGATCAAGCTAGGGGCTGTCTTCAAATGTCACGCCCACATCAGCAGCGATGCGAGGGTGACGGCTGCTTGGTAGGACTCGGCGGTCTTGTCGTAGCGGGCAGCGATGCCGCGCCACTGCTTGAGGCGGTTGAAGCACCGTTCGACGACGTTGCGCCGCTTGTAGAGCTGCTTGTCGAAGACCGGCGGGCGCCCGCCACGGCTGCCGCGCCGGAGCCGGTTGCGGACCTGGTCGGCCCGCTCGGGGATGGTGTGGCTGATGCCCCGGCGTCGCAGCCAGGTCCGGATGGCCCTGGAGCTGTAGCCCTTGTCGCCCAGGACATGGTCGGGCCGCACACGGGGCCGTCCCGGGCCGATGCGGGGCACGCGGATCTGCTCCAGCACGGCGGTGAACTGCGTGCAGTCGTTGGTGTTCCCGCCCGTGACCGTGAAGGCGAGCGGGCGACCAACGGCGTCGCAGGCCAGGTGAATCTTGCTGGTCAGTCCGCCTCGGGAGCGTCCGAGGCCGGGGATGCGGAGCCCTCTTTTCGGGCCCCGGCGGCGTGCTGGTGGGCGCGGACGACGGTGGAGTCGACCGACACCAGCCAGTCGATGTTCCCGGCCGCGTCCGCCCGCGCCTGGGCGGCACGGAGCATCCGCTCGAAGGTGCCGTCCAGGGCCCAGCGGCGGAAGCAGGTGTGGAGCGTGTGCCACGGACCGTACCGCTCGGGCACATCCCGCCAAGCGGTGCCGGTCCGGAACTTCCACACGATCCCGTTGAGCACGGTGCGGTCGTCCAACCGCTTCCGCCCTCGCAAGGACTCGGGCAGCAACGGCCGGACGAACTCCCACTCAGCATCGGACAGCTCATGGCGACGTATCACCCAATCATGATCCACCACTCAAGATCATTTGAAGACACGGCCTAGTTGTGCTCTTCGTCGATGGTGATGGCGGCGCCGTTGTCGAGCATGACGGCGACCCGCACGCCGCCCTTCTTCGCCGCCGCCTCGAGCTCACCCTCGGTGCAGCGTTTCATCTCGCCCCCGGCCTCGCCGCAGATCCAGCCGTTGCCGTTGATGGTCGTGGCGGTGGCGCTGTAGAAGGAGATGGTGTTCCCGTCGCCGTCGCGCAGGGAGTACTTGCCCGGGGCCAGGTAGCCGAGTTCCCCGGAGCGCAGGCCACTCGGCTTGCCGGTGTCCGAGTCGCCGCCGCTGCCGCTGCTGGAGTGGTCCTCGACGATGCTGACGGCCGTGCCGTTCTCGATCTTCACTGTGGCGGAGACGCCCTTCTTGGCCGCGGCCTCGAGCTCCTGCTCGGAGCAAGGCGTGGCGGCCTGGCCTTCGGCGTCGCCGCAGATGTCGCCGGCACCTTGGATGTCGGTGTCGGTCGAGGTGAAGAACGCCTGCTTGGTGTCCTTCAGGTCGGAGACGGTGTACTTGCCGGGCGCCAGGTAGGAGACGGTGCCGAACCAGGTGCCGCTCACGCCCTTGCCCTGGGACGTGCCCTTCGAGCCGCTGCCGGCTTGCGACTCCGCGCCGTCCGCGGAGCCCGAACCGGTATTGGCGGCCTTGTTCTCCGCGCCGTCCGCGGAGCCCGAACCGGCATTGCCGGCCTTGTCCTTCGCGTTCGAGGCCGCGGTCGACGACGACGCCGAACCGCTCGACTTGTCGCTCTCGTCCGCGCCTCCCTGGCAGGCCGTGAGCAGAGTGGCCGTGGCCATCAGGGCGGCGGCGGTGAGGACGGCCTTGCGGCGGTGGTTGTGAAACATGATGTGGTTCCCCCGTTGCATGCGCAGTCGGTCGGTCGGCCGGCCGGGCTGTGTCCTTGTTCGATCTTGAGCCTGCCTGATCAAATGTGTTCGGGGGAAGCGCGGTTACGAGGTCATGACGATCCCGGCGTGCCCCTGAGACACCGGAACATCCTGCGCTGATCGGGAAGGGGAGCTCAGCGCTCTCGGTAGTCGGGGCACCAGGGCGTGGGGTCGTTGTCGCGGAACTGGGCCGGTAGGGGTAAAGCGACCGGTGGTGAAGTCTCCCAGGGTGTGCAGGCGTAGGTGTACTGCTCCTTGCCCGTCACCAGCCACCCGCCGCCCCTCGCGCCGCTGTGGCAAGGGGCGGAGTTCGGCCAACTTCGTCACCGGCGGCCCGGCAGGACTGCCTCGCCTCCGATCGGGCAAGGATCCTCGTGAACGTGTTCGGGCAGGAGGGGAACCGACATCGGTACGCGGGCGGGGGCATGAAGAGGCAGGCGGGAGGGGGCGGCCCCGCGACGGTCGGCACCCCCTCGGCACACGGCACGGCGGAGCAGCGGACCGGTGTCACCCGGGGAGCGGCGACCCAGCTCAGGCGCAGACTCGGGCGGGCGGACCTGCGGGCCGTGCCCGAGGCGCGCAGGGCGCTGCGCGAGCTGCTGCGGCACTGGGGCAGACCCGGACGGTCGGAGATCGCGGAGCTGCTGACCAGCGAACTCGTCACCAACGCGCTCGTCCACACCGACGACGACGCCGTCCTGACGGCCACCGTCGGGCCGCGCGGCCTGCGGGTGGAGGTACGGGACTTCACGGCCCGGCGGCCCCGGCAGCCGTGTGTCCCCGGTCCCGGTGACGCCACGCACGGCAGGGGACTGGTGCTGCTGGAGTCCCTCGCGGACGCGTGGGGCGTACGGGCGCACGGGGTGGGCAAGTCGGTCTGGTTCGAACTGGACGCCGAGGCGGCGTGACGGCCTGCGGCCATGTGAACGCCAAAGGGGCGTGAATGCCGAAGGGGCGTGAATGCCGAAGGGGGCGTGACCCGAGGTCACGCCCCCTTTCTCGGGGAAGCCGTATCCGCGGCACGAGGCCGGCCGGCCTCACCGGTCCCATCCGCCGGTCAGCCGAACTGCTGCTCCAGGTCTTTGAGTTTGCGTTCCAGGGAGTCCAGCCGCGGCAGGGCCTGGGTGTCGTCCTCAGCGGTGAGATCGACGGTGACCGGGCGGTCGGTCCCGCCGCGCGCCGGCTGCAGGGAGGGACGCGCGCGCCGGGGCAGCCGCTCCGGTGAGGAGGCCGTGGAGGGCGCGGTCGGCCCGGATATGGCGGGCTCCGCGGAGGCCCGGTCCGCGCCCCGCTCCACCGCCTGCACCTCGATCTCGACCTGCGGCCCGTCGCCGCGCCCGGGAAGCCCCCGGTGGCCCCGGCTGATCGCCTTCAGGTGCGCCCGCTCCAGGCGCTGCTGCTCGCGGCGCCGCTGCCGGGCCTCCTCCTTCTGCCGCCGGTCCTCGCGCACCTCCTCGACCGCCTCGTCCAGGCTGCGCACCCCCTCCAGGAGCATGAGCGACCAGGCCCGGTAGGTCTCCCGGGGAGCCCGCAGCCAGCGGACGATGCGGATCTGCGGCAGCGGGCGCGGCACCAGGCCCTGCTCGCGCAGCGCGGCCCGGCGGGTCTGCTTCAGTGCGCGGTCGAACAGAACCGCCGCCGACAGGGACATGCCCGCGAAGAAGTGCGGGGCTCCCGCGTGGCCCACGCCCCGCGGCGCGTGCACCCAGTTGAACCAGGCCGCCGCCAGCGCGAACGTCCACACCAGTATCCGGGAGCCGAGCGCCGCGTCACCGTGGCTGGCCTCGCGCACCGCGAGCACGGAGCAGAACATCGCCGCCCCGTCCAGCCCGAACGGAACCAGGTACTGCCAGCCGCCGGACAGCCCGAGGTTCTGCTCGCCGAAGCCGACCAGGCCGTGGAAGGAGAGCGCCGCCGCGACCGCGGCGCAGCAGAACAGCAGGACGTAGGAGGCGGTGCCGTAGACGGCCTCCTTGCGTCTGCGGCGCTCCTCGGCGCGCTCCCACGAGTCGTCCGCGCTCGCGTGTTTGCCCGAGGCGCGCCTGCCGCGCGCGAGCACCGCAACCGCCGCCAGCATGCCCAGGAGCAGGACGGCGCCCGGAAGCAGCCAGTTCAGCGATATGTCGGTCAGTCTCATCTGGGTCCCTTGCCGTGCGATAGGGCGTGACGCCCGTCATGGTGGCCCAAAGCCGGTGACCCTCAGGGGGTTTCACGGCAAGAGGCCGCCAACGAAGTGCGGGAGGGACGTTCGAGGCGAGATTCTTTTCGAACTGGCGCTTGATCAGAGCGAATCGAGTTCGAATGAGAGCGCCGGTAAGGGTGGTTCCGCGAATGCTTCCGGTGATTCGTGGGACGGCTGTGGACCGAGTACGGCCGTATGGGGGTCCCCACGCGGATGACCCCGGCCGGCGCCGGGGCGGGAGGGCGCCCGGAGGGTCAGCGGGCGACGGCGGCCGGCTTGCGGACGCGGTCCGCGTCACAGGTGCGCGGGCAGGTGGCGCAGGTGTCCTCGGGGCGCACCGTGTAGAACATGCAGCAGCTCGCCCGGTCCCGGGTGCGCACGGGCTCCCCGTCCGGACCGGTCAGCTCACGGAACGCCGCCGCGCCGACGTACGGCCGGGTCGCGCCCGGCAGCAGCAGCTCCAGCTCGTGCCGCGCCCGCTCCTCCTCGCCGAGCAGATGGGCGACGTACCACAGGCCCTCGACGATCTCGTCGGTCGCCATGCCCCACAGCGCGCGCCCGCGCCGCCGCATGCGCGGCCCGAAACCGCCCAGCACCGGCTCCAGGTGCTCGGCGACCGCGGCCCGGACCTCGGCGCGCAGCGCCTCCTCGCCGGCGACCACGCGGGCGCCGGGCAGCGCGGCGGCCGGATCGCCGGGCAGGCAGGCGAAGCCCTCCGGGCGTACGGCCATCCGGCCGACGGACAGACCGGGAGCGGTGCGGTCGAACGAGACGTGCGTCACGGGGTAGCGGGGCACCCGGCGGTGCAGGAACCACGGCACGGTGATCAGCAGGCAGGCCGGCCAGGCGTACCGGTGCAGCCCGAAGCTCGCCACCACGTCCGGGCGCGCCCGGAGCCCGTAGTCGCGCAGCACCTGTGCGTCGTCCCACGCCAGGAACTCGGCCAGACCGGCACCGTCCTGGGCGAGCGAGGCGGCGGCGATCCATCCGCCGCCCTGCGGCGCCGGTTCGCCCGGGCCGAGCTCGGTGACGGCCAGTCCGGGGAAGACCTCGGTCAGACGGGCGTACGCGTCCGCGACGGCCGAGCGGGGCACGGGCATACGGGACCACCGATCACGTCACAACGGGCGGGCTGATTGAAGGTAAGCCTTACCTTATCCCGAGATCGTTGAGATGTGAACCGACCGCCACTGCGCTTATCGTGCTCGACGGACGAGTGACCCCACGCCGTCCCGCCCACACGTCGGCCCGTCGCACCGACCCGTCCGGAGGAGGAACCCGTGAAGCAGGGCATCCAGGGATCCGCCGCCCCGGACGACGCCGCGGCGCGCCCGCCGGGGCGGCTGCGGGTGCCGCCCCAGCCGGGCGCCGCGGACACGGAGCGGAGCCGGGCCGACGCAGCCGGGCCCGTGCGCGGCGAGCACACGCACAGCGAACCGCCCGCCCCCCGGACCCGGCCCCTCATCCAGCGGACCTCCGTGCGCGGGCAGATCCTCGACGCCCTGCGCACCGCGCTGGTGGCGGGCGACCTGCGGCCCGGCGAGGTCTACTCGGCCCCGGCGCTCGGCGAGCGGTTCGGCGTGTCGGCGACCCCCGTGCGGGAGGCGATGCAGCAGCTCGCGCTGGAGGGCGCCGTCGAGGTCGTCCCCAACCGGGGTTTCCGCGTCCTGGAACGCAGCGGCCGGGAACTGGCCGAGCTGGCCGAGGTCCGGGCGCTGATCGAGGTGCCGGTGGTGCTGCGCCTGGCCCGTACGGTGCCCGCCGCGCGCTGGGCGGAGCTGCGCCCCTTCGCCGAGGCGACCGTCCGCGCCGCCTCCGCCGGATGCCGGGCCGGCTACGCCGAGGCCGACCGCGCCTTCCACGGCGCGGTGCTCGCCCTGGCCGGCAACGACCAGCTGGTCCGGATCGCCGCGGACCTGCACCGCCGCTCCCAGTGGCCGCTGGTCGGCCTCCCCGCGGTGCGCGGACGCGCCGACCTGGTGGCCGACGCCCACGAGCACACCGCCCTGCTGGACGCGCTGATCGCCGGGGACCTGGACGTGGTGCGGGCGCTGGTGGAGGACCACTTCGCGGTTTCCTGAGCGGCTGCCGGCCACTGCGCCCGCCGACGCGCCTGCCTACGTGCCTGAGCCTACCGGCGTGTCCGCGCCTGCCGGTGTGCCTGCGCCTGCCGGCGTGTCCGCGCCTGCCGGTGTGCCCGCGCCCGTCGGCGCGGCGTGCCGCCCGGCCGCTACCCCGCGCGGCGGGCGCCGGCCTGCTCGGCCGTCGTCCCGCGCGCCGCGCGCCGGGTGCCTGTCCGCCCGGCACCGCGCCGGTCCAGCGCGACCGCGACGGGGGCGGCCGTGAACACCGACGACCAGGTTCCGACCGCCAGGCCGACGAGCAGGGCCAGCGCGAAGTCGGTGAGCGCGTCCTCGCCGAGGACGGCGAGCGCGCCGACGACGAGCACCGCGCCCATGCCGGTGCTGACGGTCCGCGGCAGCGTCTGCGCCACCGCCCGGTCCACCACCCGGGACAGCGGCAGCCCGCGCTCGCGTCCGCGCAACTCCCTGACCCGGTCGAAGAGGACGACCGAGTCGTTGACGGAGTAGCCGACGACGGTCAGCACCGCCGCGAGGAACACCCCGTCGACGGGTTTGCCGAGCCAGGCGAAGACACCGACGAGGATCACCACGTCGTGGGCGAGGGCGGTGACGGCGGCGGTGCCGAACAGCCAGCGGAAGCGGGCCGCCAGGTAGAGCAGCTGGGCGCCGAGCGCCATGGCGAGGGCGATGAGCGCGTTGCGCCGCAGCTCTTCGCCGAGGCTCGGGCCGATCATCTCGTCGCGGAGCTTGTCCGCCCCGCCCCCGAGGCCGCCGACGACCTCGGTGACGCGGTGGGCCTCGGCGTCGGTCAGCTCCCCGGTGCGCACCGACAGCCCGGCCTCGCCCGACGTCTGGACCACCGCGCGGGGCAGGCCCGCGTCGGCCAGCGCGGCGCGGGCCCGGCCGGGGTCGACCGGCTTCGTGGTGGCGTACTCGACGAGGCGTCCGCCGGTGAACTCCACCCCGGGGTCCAGACCGCGCACCGCGATGCCCGCACCCGCCAGGGCCAGCAGGGCGGCGGAGACGGCCAGCCAGCGGCGCGGGCGGTGCATCAGGCGCGGGTCCCGGCGCAGTACGGCCTCACGGACCCGGCCGGCGGTGGCGATACCGGTGAGGCGGGGGCGGCTGCGCACCGCCGGACGGCTCACCGCGAAGTCGGCGAGGACGCGGGTGACGACCAGGGCGCTGACCATGGACGCCAGGACACCGATGCCGAGGGTCACGCCGAAACCGCGCACCGGCCCGGAGGCGAGGAGGAACAGCAGGGCGGCGGCGATCAGTGTGGTGACGTTGGAGTCGGCGATCGCGCTGAAGGCACCGCGGAAGCCCGCCGTCAGGGCCGACCGGGGGCTGGGGCGGGTGCGGGCGGCGTACTCCTCCCGGGCGCGCTCGAACACCAGTACGTTGGCGTCCACGGCCATGCCGATCGCCAGGACGAACCCGGCCAGACCCGGCAGGGTCAGGGTGGCGCCGAGCGCGGCCAGCGCGGCGTAGGAGATCAGGCCGTAGCAGACCAGGGCGAGGGCGGCCAGCGCGCCCATCAGCCGGTAGACGCCGACGATGAACAGGGCGGTCAGCGCGGTGCCGACGACCGCCGCCCACGCCCCGGCCTCGATGGCCCGTTCCCCCAGGGTGGGACCGACGGTGCGCTGTTCCACGGTCTCCACCGGCACCGGCAGCGCGCCCCCGTTGACCAGCAGGGCCAGCTCGCGGGCCTCCGCGTCGTCGAACGAGCCGGTGATCTGCGTGGAACCGCCGGCGATGCCGCCGCCGCAGGCGACCGACGGGTCGACCTGGGGGGAGGAGATCACGGTGTCGTCGAGGGTGATGGCGACCCGGCGCCGCGGGTCTCCGGCCGGATGGCAGGCGGCCTCCCCGGTCAGCCGGGCCCACCCCGCGCGGCCCTCGCCCTTGAAGTCCACGGTGACGTGCCACCCGGCGCCGCCCTGCTGGTCGAACCGGGCCTCGGCACCCTCGACGTGCTCTCCGGTCAGGGCGGCGGGCGCCAGCTGCAGTTTCGTGCCGGACTCGTCCGGCAGCACCCGCTCGCGCGGCCGTCCGGCGTCCGGGGGCGCGGACGCGCCGGTGCCTCCGGTGCCGTCGGCCGTGCCGAGCACCGCGTGGAAGGTGAGCTGGGCGGTACGGCCGAGGACCTCGGCCGCCTTCCTCGGGTCCTGGACCCCGGGCAGCTCGACGACGATCCGGTCGCTCCCGGAGCGCACGAGGGTCGGTTCGGCGACGCCCAGCGCGTCGATGCGCCCGCGCAGGACCTCCACCGTGCGGTCGGTGGCCTCCGCGTCGGCGGTGACGGTGGGCGTGGAGCGGGTCTCCAGCACGATCTGGGTGCCGCCGCGCAGGTCCAGCCCGAGGCGGACCGGCACGGTGACGGTGATGTACAGCGATACGGCGATCACGGCGAGGGCGAGGAACGCCCGCACCCGCAGGGAACGGTTCACAGGGGCCTCCGGCAGGCATGCCGCGGCTGCGGCCTGCGCGGGCCGCGGCGGGGAGGCGGCGCGAGGCGCCGCGGAAAAGGGGACGGACGGGACGTCAGATGCCGGAGGAGACGGGCGGCGCCCGCCCGCGATCGGGCCGCGACGGGAGCGGGCAGGCGGGCGGCGCGGCGGACCGGGCCGGGCGCCGCCCGTGGCCGCGTGCGGCGACGGCCGTACCGCCGTGCGCGCGGGTGGCGGCGTGGCCCGGGGCCGCGGGGCGCTCCCCGGAGTGCTCGTGCCGGGTCCCGGCCCGCGCGGCGCACCCGGCGCCGCACCCGTCGTCGGCGTACGGGCCGGGGCCGGGCTCCGCGTGGAGGACGGTGACGGCCGTGGGGGTGGTGCCAGCTGTGGGGGTGGCGATGGCCGTGGGGGCGAGGGCGGGGACGGTCGTGGGGGCCGTGGGGGCCGTGGGGGGCGTGGGGGAGGGGGCGGGCTCGGCGGGGGTGGCGGCCAGGGTCGTCAGTAGGGCCAGCAGCAGCGCGATCACCCACGCGCGCCCACGGTGGTGGGCCGAGGGGGCGGTGCCGGGTGCGGGGCGCATGCGCCGTCCCCTTCCGTGAGTGGCGGGTGTGGCCCTCGGGCCCGGGGCCCCGGCCCGGGAGCGGCGGCCGGGACCCCGGGCGGCCGGGGGCAGGGTTCCGGGGTTCAGGGTTCGACGAGGCCGACGCGGATGGCGTACCTGGTCAGTTCCAGGCGGTCGCGCAGGCCCAGTTTGTGCAGCAGGTTGGCCCGGTGCCGCTGGACCGTCTTGACACTGATGAACAGCAGCTCGGCGATCTCCTTCGAGGAGTGGCCCTCGGCGACGAGTTTGAGCACCTCCTCCTCGCGCGGTGTCAGCAGGCCCCCGGCGCTCTCCTCGCCCTGGCCCGCCCGGTCGAGGTGGCTGCGGATCAGGGCGGCGACCGCGCCGGGGTACAGGAACGGCTCGTCGCGCATCGCGGCCCGGCAGGCGGCGACCAGGTCCCGGTCGGCGACGGACTTCAGGACGTACCCGCAGGCCCCGGCGCGCAGCGCCTGGAACAGGTACTGCTCGTTGTCGTGCATGGACAGCATCAGCACCCGCAGCCCCGGCTTCAGCGCGGTCAGCTCACGGGCCGCCTGAAGTCCCGTCAGGCGCGGCATGGCGATGTCCAGCACGGCCAGGTCGACGTCGTGGGTGCGAGCCAGCTCCACCGTCTCCGCGCCGTCCCCGGCCTCGGCGACCACCCGCAGGTCCGGCTCCCGGTCGAGGATGAGGCGCACGCCGCGGCGCACCAGCGCGTGGTCGTCGGCGAGGAGGATGCGGATCGGGGACGTGCCGGGCGCGGTCACGGCCGCCCCCCAGACACCGGTGCGGTCAGCCGGACCCGGGTGCCGCCCGGCACGGCACGGGCGATGTCCAGGTCCGCGCCGACGAGCAGGGCCCGCTCGCGCATGCCGCGGATGCCGGCCCCCTCGCACACGGTCTCGATGCCGCGGCCGTCGTCGGTGACGCAGAGCTCCACCGCGCCGTCGGCGTGCCGCAGGCTCACCTCCACCTGCCCGGCGTCCGCGTGGCGGGCCGCGTTGGTGAGGCTTTCCTGCGCCACGCGGTAGAGGACCAGTTCGGTCTCCCGCTCCAGGGCGGGCAGAGCGGGATCGAAGCGGCGCAGCACCCGCAGACCGGTGTGGGTCGCGAAGTCGTGGGTCAGCGAGGTCAGCGCGCTGACCAGGCCGAGGTCGTCCAGGACGCCGGGCCGCAGCCGGCGCACCAGCCGGCGGACCTCGTCCAGGCTCTCCCGGGTGATCTCCTGCGCCTGGTGCAGCTCGCCGCGCAGCGGCTCGGCCGCCTCGTCCGCGGCCCGCTTGAGCACCAGCAGGATCGCGGTCATGCTCTGCCCCACCTCGTCGTGCAGCTCCTGGGCGATGCGCCGCCGCTCCGCCTCCTGGGCGAGCAGGACGCGGGCGCTGCTCGTGGCCCGTTCGCGCTCCAGCCGGTCGAGCATGGCGTTGAAAGTGCGGATCAGTTCGCCGACCTCGCCCCCGCCGGGCACCGGCAGCCGCTGGCCGGGGCGCAGCAGGTCGACGGTGGTCATCAGCCGGGTGAGCCGGTCCAGCGGGGCCAGGCCCCAGCGCAGCAGGGCGGCGTTGGCGACCAGCATGACGGCCAGGCCGCCGACCAGGATCACCGCCTCCGTCAGCAGCACCGGCACCGAGACGGTCACCGGCGCCCACAGCAGCAGCGCCGTGGCGGTGCCCAGAACCAGGGCGTTGAGCCCGAAGATCCGCCAGAACAGGGACACCCGGAGAACGCCTCCTCACTGCTCCTTGCGCGGCGCGGTGCGCCACGGTTCGCCTCAGGTGCCGGACTTCACGCACCCGGGCGGGAGCAGCGGCCCTCGGCCCGAGCGGGCCGGCAGCCAGCCTGCACCCGGCCGGGCGGCCGCGTCGATGGGCAACGACACCCATTTCCCGGGCGCGGCACCACCCACGGCGCGCACGCGCGCCGTCCCCGAGTGGGCGTGCCACCCACCGGTAAATGGGGCCTGCGCCCGATGGGCTCCGGACGCGGCGGCGGCCAGGGTGGACACCGACCGTCCACGCGCCGACCGTTCACGCGCCGACTGTCCAAGCACTGAGAAATCACGCACCGAGAAACCACGCACCGAGAAACCACGCACCGAGAAGTGGGGCCCACCATGTCGCTCGACGCCTCCCAGCCGGAATCCCGCACCGGCCGGCTGACCGCTCACGAGGCGCGCCAGCGCCTCGAACACGCCCGGAACACCTGCCTGACACAGCTGCACGCGCTGGCCCGGACGGGACAGGCGGCGGACGACCGCCTCCTGGCGGAGCAGAAGGCCGCCGTCGAACAGGCGCTGACGGAGATCGACGCGGCCTTCGCCCGCGTCGCCGACGGCACGTACGGCCGGTGCGAGGGCTGCGCCAAGCCCGTGCCGGCGGAGCGCCTGGAGATCCTTCCCTACACGCGCCACTGCGTGGCCTGCCGCCGCCGCACCGCCTGACCGTCCCGCGTCCCCGGCGCGCGTCCCCGTCCCGTGTCCCCGGCTCGCGCCCTGTCCCAGGGGTGAAAGTGGTGAATCACCAGACTCTCGGCGGCCGTCCGGCCGGCCTGACGCCCGAGCACCTCGCCGTGCTCCGCGCCGATCTGCTCGAACAGCGCCTGTTCCGGCGCGAGCAGCTGCGGCAGCTCGCCGCCGCCCGCCCGTCCCAGGCCGGCGGACCACGGCGGGAGGCCGCCTCCCGGGCCGAGGTACGGGCCCGGCTCACGGCCTCCGCGCGCATGGTCCTCGCCGACGTGGAGGCGGCGCTCGCCCGCATGGCCGAGGGGTGCTACGGCACCTGTCAGCTGTGCCGGCGCCCCATCGCCCTCGAACACCTGACGATCGTCCCGCAGGCCCGCCACTGCGGCGGCTGTCTGCGGGGGCGGGAGGCGGCGCGGTGACCGCGGCCCCTCGCGTCCGCGCCGCTTCCGGCCGGCACCGTCTCTGGCCGCTGTGCCGGCAGTGCTGCGGCGTCGCCCTCGATCCGGGCAGCGCCCGCACACGGGCCTGGGTCGCCGGCCGGGGCCTGGTCGTCGACGTGCCCACCGTGACGTTCCCCGGCGCCGTGTATCCCGTGCAGCGGGGCACCGTCGTCGACGTCCCCGGCCTGGCCCGGATGCTCGACCGGGTGATCGGCCGGCGTCTGCCCCGCCACGCCCGGCCGCTGATCGTCGTCACCACGCCCGTGCTGGGCGGCACCGGGCAGCGGGACGCGGTGCGCGCGGCCGTGCGGGGGCTGCGCCCGCGCGGGGTGCTGACCGTCACCGGCGCCCGGGCCGTCGCCCTGGCCGCGGGAGCCGACCCGGGCAGACCGCGGCTGGTCCTCGACATCGGCGCGCACCTGACCGAGGTGGTCCTGCTCGCCGACGGGGCCGTCCTGGACGCGCGCCGCACCGCCCTCGGCACCGGCGACCTGGACGCCGCCGGGACCACCTGTGCCGGCATGGCCGAAACGACGGCCGCCATGGTGGCCGCCGTCCTGCGCCAGGACCGTACGGGCCTGGCCCTGGAGGCCCTGCGCTCGGGGGTGCTCCTGGCCGGGGGAGGCGCCCTGCGCCCCGAGCTCACCAGCCGCCTCACCGGCAGACTGCACGCGCCCCTGCACATCGTGCCCGCGCCGCACACCGCCGCCGTCCGCGGCGCCGCCCGGCTCCTGGAAGCAGCCCACGCCCACCCCTCGGCCACCGCGGCGTCCGGCGGCCCGCACCCGCACCACCCCCTGCCGGCGTCCGTCCGCCGCCCGCCCGCGGACCGGGAGGAAGAGGACGACCGCCCGGCACCGGGGAGACGGTGACGACGACCGGTCTGCCCCGGTCCCACCGGGGTGGGGGACTGCTTGTGCCTCCCGGGGTGTGACCGCTCGCATCGCCTGGGATGTGACCGCTTGCGCGATCCGGGGGGTAGTCGCCCGCGCTGCCGGGGCGTGACCACCCGCACCGCCGGGGTGTGACCGCTCACGCTGCCGGGGAGGGCCCGCTCGCGCGACCCGGGGGGCGCCCGTGCCGCCCGGGGCGTGACCACCCGCACCGCCGGGGCGTGACCGGTCGTCCCGAGCCGCGGCTTCCCGCCGCCCCGCCGTACCGCTGCCGGACACCGACGGAAGGAGAAGGACCGTGGCAGGCGAGACAGTGCGCGCCGAGCCGCCGCCCGGACCGCCCCCGCGCGACGTGCTGTGGCGCTGGCGGCGCAACCCCCTGCGCCGCCCCGCCGACGTCGTGCTGGCGTGGACCGGCCTCGTGCTGCTGCTCACCGTCCTGGCGGGAGTGCCCGCCGCCGCGCTGTGGGCCGGCGACACCGCCCTGCGCCACTACCGGGAGTCCGCCGAACGGCAGGCGCGGACCCATCACCTCACCACCGCCGTCCTTCTGCGCGACGCGCCCCGCCACCCGGAGCCCGGATCGGCCGAGGCCCGGGAGACCCGCTACCCGGTCACGGTCCGGTACACCCCGCCGGACGGCCGGCCGCGTACCGCGCGGACCGAGGTCGTCCCCGGGCTGCGCGCCGGGAGCACCGTCCGTGTCCGGGTCGGGCCGGACGGCCGGCTCGGCGAGCCGCCGCCGGATTCCGGCGAGATCCGCAGCCGCGCCGCGGGCTGGGCACTGCTCGCCGCGATGGGCGTCGCGGCTGCCGGCGCCGCCGCGTACCGGGTGGCGGGCCGGGCGCTGGAGCGGCGCAATCTCGCCCGGTGGGACGCGGCGTGGGCGGCGGCGGCCCGCAGCTGGACCATTTCCCCCTGATGGCCCCCGAGAGGCCCTCGCCCTCCTTTGTCCCCCTGCTCCTCTGCCCTCTTGGCCCTTTGCCCTTCTGGGCCCTTGACCTTTGGCCTTTTGCTCCCTTGGCCCCTTGCCCCCCTTGCTCCTTTGGACTCTTGGCCCCTTGGCCCCCTTGCTCCTTTGGACTCTTGATCCCTTGGCCCCTTGGCCCCTGGTCCCTCCTCAGGCCGTCGCCGCTCCCGCCGCCGGCGGGGCCAGCTGCCGGGCCAGCCAGGTCGGCACTCCGCCCAGCAGCCGGTACAGGCGCCGCGCCTCCTCCCGCAGCCGGGACGCCTCCGGCTCCGTCTCCGTGTCGGCGAGGGAGACCAGCGCGGGGGCGGTGCCGACGAGGTAGCCGAGCTCCTCGCGGATCCGCAGCGACTCGGCGAACCCGTGCCGCGCCTCCGCCACCTCCCCGTCCCGCAGGGCGAGCCCGGCCAGGTGGCGCCAGGTGAACGACAGCAGCAGCGCGTCGGCGTGCGCGGTCGCCGCGGCGTGCGCCCGCCGGTACGCGGCGCGCGCGGCCTGCGGGGAGCGGGTCAGGTTCTCCGCGAGCAGCCCCCGCCGGAAGTCCAGCAGCGCCCGCCGCGGCGTCCCCGGCGGGATCAGCGCCGCCGCCCGGCCGAGCGCGGCCCGCGCCTCGTCGGCCCGGTCCCGCACGCCGTGCAGCGTGGCGGCGTAGGCGAGCTGCCCGCGTTCGCACGCGGCGGCCCCGCGTTCGTCGTCGGTGTGGGCGAGGGCCTCGGCGGTGCGCAGCGCGTCCTCGGCCTCCGCCCAGCCCTGCTCGGTGTACAGGCACCGCTCCACCAGCAGCGCGGCCCGCTGGAGCGCGGCGGCGGCGGTGACGGGCTGGAGCAGCGCCGCCGCGTCCGCCCAGCAGGCGCGCGAGCGCAGCCGCCACACCGCGGTCTGGAGCGGATCGTCACCTGCGGTCGTTCCCGTACCAGACATGGCGGTATGCGCCACCTCGCCCTCCCAAGCACGCCGTCGAGCCGTCGAGTGGTGGCCGCATCTCAGCACGAACCGACCGGCCCGGCCAAGAGGGTGGGTGAAAGATTTCACAAAGTCGTGGGACTCCCGGGCCCGTGGGGTTTCGCCGGACCCGTGGGGTTCCGTCGGCCCCGGGGAGTCCCGCCGGGGCCGCCCGGGGTTTCAGCTCATCCGCAGCGCCAGGAAGAAATCGAGCTTGTCCTCCAGCCGCGACAGATCGCGCCCCGTCAACTGCTCGATCCGCCCGACCCGGTAGCGCAACGTGTTGACGTGCAGGTGGAGCCGGGTGGCGCAGCGCGTCCAGGAGCCGTCGCAGTCCAGGAACGCCTCCAGGGTGGGGATCAGCTCGGCGCGGTGGCGGCGGTCGTAGTCGTGCAGCGGGTCCAGCAGCCGGGCCGTGAAGGCGCGGCGGACGTCGTCGGGGACGAACGGCAGCAGCAGGACGTGCGAGGCGAGCTCCTGGTGCCCGGCCGCGCACACCCGGCCCGGCCGGGCGGCGGCCACGCGCCGCGCGTGCCGCGCCTCCTCCAGCGCGCCGCGCAGCCCCTCCGCGGAGTGCACCGCCGCGCTGACGCCGAGCGTGACCCGCCCGTCGTCGTCCAGCCCGGCCGCCAGCGGGGCCCGTACGGCCTGAAGCAGCGCGTCGGCGAGGATGCCGGTCTCGGAGCCGTCGTGCTCGCTGGAGACCGCCGGAAGCGGGACGAGCGCGATGGCCTCGTCGCCGGTGTGGGCGACGGCGATGCGGTCGGAGTGCTCGGGGCCCGTCGACAGGGGGTCGACGAGGATCTCCTCCAGCAGGGCCTGGGCGACCGGGCCGGGCGGGACCTGCCCGTCCTCCCACTCGACGCGGGCCACCACGACCTGCCAGTGCGGGGCGGCGCCGAGGCCGGGCAGCAGCACCGGCGCGGCGACCCGCAGCCGGGCCGCGATCTCGGCGGGCGCCGCACCCGCCTGCACCAGCTCCAGGATCTCCTGGGCCAGGCGCCGCCGCACCGTGCGCGCCGCGTCGCGCCGGTCCCGTTCGACGGCGATGAGCTGGGTGACGCCGTACAGCAGGTCCAGGCGTTCCTCGGCCCAGTCCCCGGCGTCCGCCTCGACGGCCAGCAGCCAGTCCGACAGGACCGTCTCCCGGACGTCCCGGACGTCCCGGACGTCCCGGACGTCCCGGGCGGCCTGCGGGGGCCGTTCCGCCCCGGCCGCCGCCGGGCGGTGCCCCCAGCTGCGCACCGGGAAGAGGCTGAACGTCCGCGCGGGCGAGGTGCCGAGCGTCACCCGGTGCGGCGCGCGCCGGCCCGCGCGGGTGGCGGCCAGGTGCTCGGCCGCGAGCTGTGCGCAGACGTCGGAGGGCAGGACGGGGGCGGTCTCCTTCGGGCCCGCGATCATCCGCCCGGCCGGCGACAGCACCCAGGCCCGCAGGTCCAGGTCGGAGCGGAGCAGGTCCAGCACCACCTCCGGGCCGCCGCCCGCCGGGCCCGACGTCATCATCCGGCGGTGGCGGTCCACGACGGCCGCGAGGTCCCCGGCGCGCTCGCCGGAGACCTGCCGCACCACGTGCTCGGTGATCGTGGCGAACGCCACCGACTCGTGCACGGCGAACAGCGGCAGCCGGTGCCGGGCGCAGGCCGCCACCAGGTCGTCGGGCACATCGCCCAGCTCGGCCTCGCCGGCCGCGAGCGCGGCCACCCCGGCCTGCGCCAGGATCCGCACGAACGGCTCGGAGTCGGCGGCGTCCCGGCGCCAGGCCAGGCCGGTGAGGACCAGCTCCCCGCCCGACAGATAGCGGCTGGGGTCCCTGAGGTCGGTGGTCATGACGCCGCGTACGGTGCGGTCCAGCTCGTCCTCGCCGCCGAGCAGCCTCAGGCCCAGCGCGTCGGTGTCCAGCAGTGCGCGCAGCCGCATTCTCGTCGCCGCCGTTCCTTGTCTAGAAAAGTTCGTCGCATGGTCGATGGGTGGCCGGGCCGGGGCCCGTTCGGCGGCGGGCGAGCGTCGCTCGCCGTCGGCCGATGTGTGTGTCCCGCGTCACGCTGCCGAGTCGCGCGTTTCCACAGGAAAACGCGGAGGTTACCGAGGTCCTCCGTTCATACGAATCTACAAGATGCTTGGCCTGGCCAGCGAACTCCTTCATGGTTTCCGTGACTGACCCCCGCGGAGCACAGAGCGGTGTACTGGCTCCACTCCGCGTCAACAGCACAGGAACGAGCCGGGCCCGCCGCACACGGATTGGCTCGATCTGTACGCCCCACGAGACCAAACCAAGAAGAGAGCCGGTCATGGACTTCCTTCGCCCCGCCAGCTGGGAGGAGGCGCTCGCCGCGAAGGCGGAGCACCCCACCGCTGTGCCGATTGCGGGTGGCACCGACGTGATGGTCGAGATCAACTTCGACCACCGCCGGCCCGAGTACCTCATGGACCTGAACCGCATCGGCGAACTCTCCGAGTGGGAGGTCGGCGAGGACACCGTACGGCTCGGCGCCTCCGTGCCGTACACGAAGATCATGGAGAACCTGCGCGCCGAGCTGCCGGGCCTCGCCCTCGCCTCG
Organism: Streptomyces sp. NPDC006134; assembly: GCF_040628835.1. Taxonomy (NCBI): domain Bacteria; kingdom Bacillati; phylum Actinomycetota; class Actinomycetes; order Kitasatosporales; family Streptomycetaceae; genus Streptomyces; species Streptomyces sp. NPDC006134. Next base: position 176,201 of record NZ_JBEXTV010000005.1, read on the forward strand.
CACACGGTCGCCTCCCCGCAGATCCGCAACCGCGGCGGTGTCGGCGGCAACCTCGGCACCGCCTCCCCGGCCGGTGACGCCCACCCCGCCCTCCTCGCCTCCGGCGCCGAGGTCGAGGTCGCGTCGGTGCGCGGCTCCCGCCGCATCCCGATCGACGAGTTCTACAAGGGCGTCAAGCGCAACGCGCTGGAGCCCGACGAGCTGATCCGCGCCGTGCACGTGAAGAAGGCGGACGGCCCGCAGCAGTTCTCCAAGGTCGGCACCCGCAACGCCATGGTCATCGCCGTGTGCGCCTTCGGGCTCGCACTGCACCCCGAGACCCGGACCGTGCGGACCGGGATCGGCTCCGCCGCCCCCACCCCCATCCGCGCCAAGGCCGCGGAGGAGTTCCTGAACGCGGCGCTGGAAGAGGGCGGCTTCTGGGACAACGGAAAGATCATCACCCCGTCGGTCGCCAAGCAGTTCGCGGACCTGTGCTCGGCCGCCTGCAACCCGATCGACGACGTCCGGGGCACCGCGAGCTACCGCCGCCACGCGGTCGGCGTCATGGCCCGCCGCACGCTGACCTGGACCTGGGAGTCGTACCGCGGCGCCCGCCGCGCCACCGAGGGAGCTGCGTAATGCGCGTCAACTTCACCGTCAACGGACGGCCGCAGGAAGCCGACGACGTGTGGGAGGGCGAGTCCCTGCTGTACGTGCTGCGCGAGCGGCTCGGCCTGCCCGGTTCCAAGAACGCCTGCGAGCAGGGCGAGTGCGGCTCCTGCACGGTCCGCCTGGACGGCGTGCCGGTCTGTTCCTGCCTGGTCGCCGCCGGTCAGGTCCAGGGCCGCGAGGTCGTCACCGTCGAGGGCCTGGCGGACTACGCCCGGCAGCGCGCCTGCGGTGACGGCGGCTCCTGCGGCACCTCGCTGGACGAGGCCAAGGGGTGGCAGGCCAAGGGCACCGACTCGCAGACCGGCGAGGGCACGGAACTCTCCCCGATCCAGCAGGCGTTCATCGACGCCGGCGCCGTCCAGTGCGGCTTCTGCACGCCCGGCCTGCTGGTCGCCGCCGACGAGATGCTGGAGCGCAACCCGAACCCGACCGACGCCGACATCCGCGAGGCGCTGTCGGGCAACCTGTGCCGCTGCACGGGCTACGAGAAGATCATGGACGCGGTCCGCCTGGCGGCCGCCCGCCAGTCCGAGGGGGTCTGAGCATGCCGGCCAACGGTGCACCCACCAAAATCACCCAGGGTTCGCAGACGAAGGGCGGCATCGGCGAGTCCACGCTCCGCCCGGACGGCACCCTGAAGGTCACCGGCGAGTTCGCGTACTCGTCCGACATGTGGCACGAGGACATGCTCTGGGGCCAGATCCTGCGCTCCACGGTCGCCCACGCCGAGATCGTCTCCATCGACACCAGCGAGGCGCTCGCCCTGCCGGGCGTGTACGCCGTGCTGACCTACGACGACCTGCCGACCGACGTGAAGCACTACGGCCTGGAGATCCAGGACACCCCGGTCCTCGCCCACGGCAAGGTCCGCCACCACGGCGAGCCGGTCGCGATCGTCGCCGCCGACCACCCGGAGACGGCCCGCCGCGCCGCCGCCAAGATCAAGGTCGAGTACCGCGAACTCCCCCTCGTCACCGACGAGGCGAGCGCGCTGGCGCCGGACGCGGTCCTCGTCCACGAGAACCGCGACGACCACCACTCCGGCCACGTCCCGCACCCCAACATCGTCCACCGCCAGCCGATCGTCCGCGGCGACGTGGAGGAAGCCCGCAGGCGGGCCGATGTGATCGTCGAGGGCGAGTACACCTTCGGCATGCAGGACCAGGCCTTCCTCGGCCCCGAGTCCGGCCTCGCGGTGCCCGAGGAGGACGGCGGCGTCCACCTCTACATCGCCACCCAGTGGCTCCACTCCGACCTGCGCCAGATCGCGCCCGTGCTCGGCCTGCCCGAGGAGAAGGTCCGCATGACGCTGGCCGGCGTCGGCGGCGCGTTCGGCGGGCGCGAGGACCTGTCGATGCAGATCCACGCCTGCCTGCTGGCGCTGCGCACCGGCAAGCCGGTCAAGATCGTCTACAACCGGTTCGAGTCCTTCTTCGGCCACGTCCACCGCCACCCCGCCAAGCTCTTCTACGAGCACGGCGCCACCAAGGACGGCAAGCTCACCCACGTCAAGTGCCGCATCGTCCTGGACGGCGGCGCCTACGCCTCCGCCTCCCCGGCGGTCGTCGGCAACGCCTCCTCGCTCGGCGTCGGCCCCTACAAGGTCGACGACGTGGAGATCGAGGCCATCGCCCTCTACACCAACAACCCGCCCTGCGGCGCCATGCGCGGCTTCGGCGCGGTCCAGGCGTGCTTCGCCTACGAGGCGCAGATGGACAAACTGGCCAAGAAGCTCGGCATGGACCCGGTGGAGCTGCGGCAGCTCAACGCCATGGAGCAGGGCACCCTCATGCCGACGGGCCAGCCCGTCGACTCCCCGGCCCCGGTCGCCGAACTCCTGCGCCGCGTCAAGGCGATGCCGATGCCGCCGGAGCGCCAGTGGGAGTCCAGCGAGGGCGCCGACGTACGGCAGCTGCCCGGCGGCCTGTCCAACACCACGCACGGAGAAGGCGTCGTACGGGGCGTGGGCTACGCGGTCGGCATCAAGAACGTCGGCTTCTCCGAGGGCTTCGACGACTACTCCACCGCCAAGGTGCGCATGGAGGTCATCAACGGGGAACCGGTGGCGACCGTGCACACCGCCATGGCGGAGGTCGGCCAGGGCGGCGTCACCGTCCACGCGCAGATCGCCCGCACCGAGCTCGGCGTCGCCCAGGTGACCATCCACCCGGCCGACACCCAGGTCGGCTCGGCCGGTTCGACCTCGGCCTCCCGGCAGACGTACGTCACCGGCGGCGCCGTGAAGAACGCCTGCGAGCTGGTGCGCGAGAAGGTGCTGGAGATCGGGCGCCGCAAGTTCGGCTCCCACCACCCGGCCTGGGCCACCGCCGAACTCCTGCTGGAAGGCGGCAAGGTCGTCACCGACGGCGGCGAGGTCCTCGCCGACCTGGTGGACGTCCTCGGCGACGAGGCCGTCGAGGTCGAGGAGGAGTGGCGGCACCGGCCGACCGAGCCCTTCGACCTGCGCACCGGGCAGGGCAACGGCCACGTCCAGTACTCCTTCGCCGCCCACCGCGCGGTCGTCGAGGTCGACACCGAACTCGGCCTGGTCAAGGTGATCGAGCTGGCCTGCGCCCAGGACGTCGGCAAGGCGCTCAACCCGCTCTCCGTCGTCGGCCAGATCCAGGGCGGCACCACCCAGGGCCTGGGCGTGGCGGTGATGGAGGAGATCGTCGTCGACCCCAGGACGGCGAAGGTGAAGAACCCGTCCTTCACCGACTACCTCATCCCCACCATCCTCGACACGCCGACCATCCCGGTCGACGTGCTCGAACTCGCCGACGAGCACGCCCCCTACGGGCTGCGCGGCATCGGCGAGGCTCCCACCCTGTCGTCGACGCCGGCGGTCCTCGCGGCCATCCGCAACGCGACCGGGCTGGAGCTGAACCGGACGCCGGTACGGCCCGAGCACCTGACCGGCACGGCGTAACCGGCCCACGAGTCCTCCGGGCGGCGCACCGTGGAACGTCACGCCTCCCCGCGCCGCCCGGAGCAGTCCCGTCCCGCACCGCTCGCGGGACGTGCCGTACTGGCGGACCACCGCACCGGCGGACCACCGCACCGGCGGACACCGCACCGGTGGGCACCGCACCGCGAGGCGGCAAGCACCAGGCACACACCAGGCAAGCACCCAGCACGTACCAGCAGCACCCTGTTCGTTCGTCTCGGGCCGTCCCCCGGGTCGTGCGGCCGAAGCACCATCCCAAATCCCGCGGCCGCCCCGTGCGGTGAGCAGCCATCAGGGCGTTCCACGCGGGTGCCCCTATGAACCTTGGGAGTAGGCCCCACATGACCCAGCAGTCACTGGAGCCGAAGAGTGTCGCGGAGGACGCGGGCGAAGGCACCCGTATCCCGGCCGGACGCTCTTGGCTCGACCGGTACTTCCACATATCCCAACGAGGATCGACGGTCGCGCGGGAGGTGCGCGGCGGCGTCACCACCTTCATGGCGATGGCGTACATCCTCCTGCTCAACCCCCTGATCCTGTCCGGCAAGGACGCGGCGGGGGACACCCTGGCCGCGAAGGCGCTGATCACCGCGACCGCGTTCGCGGCGGCCTTCACCACGCTGCTGATGGGTTTCGTCGGCAAGGTGCCGCTCGCCCTGGCCGCGGGCCTGTCCGTCTCCGGGGTCCTCGCCTCGCAGGTCGCGCCCGAGATGACCTGGCCGCAGGCGATGGGCATGTGCGTGATGTACGGCGTGGTCATCATGCTGCTGGTCGTCACCGGCCTGCGTGAGATGATCATGAACGCGATCCCGCTCGCGCTCAAGCACGGCATCACCATGGGCATCGGCCTGTTCATCGCCATCATCGGCTTCTACAAGGCCGGCTTCGTCCACCAGGGCAAGGCGGGCACCCCGCTCACCCTCGGCCCGGCGGGCGAACTCGCCGGCTGGCCGGTGCTCCTCTTCTGCGGCACCCTGCTGCTGATCTTCATGCTCCAGGCGCGCAACGTCCCCGGCGCCATCCTCATCGGCATCGTCGTCGGCACGGTCGTCGCCGCGCTGCTGAACGCCGCCGGGGTCGTCGACCCCAAGCAGTGGGCCAACGGCGCCCCCGAACTGCACGGCAGCGCCGTCTCCATGCCCGACTTCTCGCTCTTCGGCGACGTCGAGTTCGGCGGCTGGGGCGAGGTCGGCGCGATGACCGTCGGCATGATCGTCTTCACGCTGGTGCTCGCCGGGTTCTTCGACGCGATGGCCACCATCATCGGCGTCGGCACCGAGGCCAAGCTCGCCGACGACAAGGGCCGCATGCCGGGCCTGTCCAAGGCGCTGTTCATCGACGGCGCGGGCGGCGCGATCGGCGGTGTCGCCGGCGGCAGCGGCCAGACCGTGTTCATCGAGTCCGCGACCGGCGTCGGCGAGGGCGCCCGCACGGGCCTCGCCTCGGTCGTCACCGGCACGTTCTTCGCGGCCTGCCTGTTCTTCACCCCGCTGACGGCGATCGTGCCGCAGGAGATCGCCTCCGCCGCGCTGGTGGTCATCGGCGCGATGATGCTGATGAACGCCCGGCACGTGGACTGGGCCGACCGGGCCACCGCGATCCCGGTCTTCCTCACCGTCGTCCTGATGCCGTTCACGTACACCATCACCACCGGTGTCGCCGCGGGCGTCATCTCCTACGTCGCCATCAAGACCGCCCAGGGCAAGGCGCGGGAGATCGGCGCCTTCATGTGGGCCCTGACGGTGATCTTCCTCGTGTACTTCGCCCTCAACCCCATCGAGAGCTGGCTGGGCGTGCACTAGCCGCCCTCGCGGGCACCCTTTCCGCAACCGCTGTCAAAGGAGACCGACAGATGCTGGACATCGCCGAAGAGCTGCACCGGTGGGTCGAGCAGGGACGCGACTTCGCCGTGGCCACCGTGGTGGCCGTCGGCGGCAGCGCGCCCCGCCAGCCCGGCGCCGCGCTCGCGGTGGACGCCGACGGCACGGCGATCGGCTCGGTCTCCGGGGGCTGTGTGGAGGGCGCCGTGTACGAGCTGTGCCAGCAGGCGCTCCAGGACGGGAACACCGTCCTGGAACGCTTCGGGTACAGCGACGAGGATGCCTTCGCCGTCGGCCTGACCTGCGGCGGCGTCATCGACATCCTCGTCACGCCGGTGCGGGCGGACGCCCCCGCCCGCCCGGTGCTCGCGTCCGCACTCGCCGCCGCCGCCGGAGGGGAGGCGGCGGCGGTGGCGCGGATCGTCTCCGGCCCGGCGGACCTCATGGGCCGGGCGCTCGCGGTCCGCCCCGACGGCTCGTACGACGGCGGCTTCGGCGCCCACCCGGAGCTGGACCGCACGGTGGCCGCGGAGGCGGGAGCCTTCCTGGACGCCGGCCGCACCGGCACCCTGGAGATCGGCGAGCAGGGCTCGCGCTGCGGAGCACCGCTCACGCTGCTGGTCGAGTCCTCCGTCCCGCCGCCCCGCATGATCGTCTTCGGCGCCATCGACTTCGCCTCGGCGCTGGTCCGCGTCGGCAAGTTCCTCGGCTACCACGTCACCGTGTGCGACGCCCGCCCGGTCTTCGCGACCCCGGCCCGCTTCCCGGACGCCGACGAGGTCGTCGTCGCCTGGCCCCACGAGTACCTGGAGCGCACGGACGTCGACGGCCGCACGGTCCTGTGCGTCCTCACCCACGACGCCAAGTTCGACGTCCCCCTGCTGAAGCTCGCCCTGCGCCTGCCGGTCGCCTACGTCGGCGCGATGGGCTCCCGCCGCACCCACCTGGACCGCAACCGGCGCCTGCGCGAGGTCGGCGTCACCGACCTGGAACTGGCCCGCCTGCGCTCGCCCATCGGCTTGGACCTCGGCGCCCGCACCCCAGAGGAGACGGCCCTGTCCATCGCCGCCGAGATCGTCGCCGACCGGCGCGGCGGCAGCGGGGTGTCCCTGACCGGCGCCCACACCCCGATCCACCACGACGGGAACGCCGGGCCGGCGCGGCGGATCGGATCGGTGGCCTGAGCCTTTCGGGGGCTGCCGCCGCACTCCCGCCGTCCGCCCGGAGGGCGGGCCTCACGGCGCCGGGCGGAAGTCCGACGACAGCCGCTACCGGCGGGTCAGGAGCACTTGTCCAGCCAGGAGTGGGCGATGTTGGTCTTGTCGCCGTCGATGTGGCCGCTCACGCCGTCGCTGTCGAACTTCACCCAGTACCACCACTGGCCGTCCGCGCCCCAGCGCTTGCAGCCGGCCAGGAAGCTCTCGCCCTCGGCGGTCACGCCGATCTTCCCTGAGAACGGGTTGACCCTGGTCCAGATCGACTGACCACCGTGCACGGTGCCGCGCACCGACGACGCGGCGAGCGGCTCGGCGCCCGCGGCACCGGCGGCGGGCGCGGTGGCCAGCAGGGCCGGGCCGGTGAGACCCAGGACGGCGACTGCGGTCACGATCGCCTTCTTCATGGGTGAACCCCCTCGATGTGTACGGTCCGTGGACACCGCGGCGGTCACAGTCTGCCGTGAGCAAGAGAGCGCGAAGTGCGCACCGCGTGCACAGCCGTGCGCGCCGAGCGCACCGCGCCGGGGAGTGCTCACGGCCGAGCGGCACAGCGGCGGCGGTACTCGCCGGAGGGTGCTCACGGCCGAGCGGCACAGTGGCGGCGGTACTCGCCGGGCGGGACGCCGTACGCGTCGCGGAACGCCCGGCCGAAGTCCGAGGGGCGCGGGAACCCCCAACGGGCGGCGATGGCCCGTACGGGCCGGTCGGCGAGGGCCGGGTCCGCCAGATCGCGGCGGCACCGCTCCAGCCGCTTCCCCCTGATCCAGGCGGCCACCCCCGTCCCCTGTTCCTCGAAGAGGCGGTGCAGGCAGCGGACGGAGATGTGGTGGGCGGCGGCGACGGCCGCCGGGGGCAGGTCCGGATCGGCCAGGTGCCGGTCCACGTACGTCTGGACGCGCAGCAGCAGGGTCTCCCGGCGCGTCCCGGCCGCCGGGGACGGCGGGTCCCCGAGCCGGCGGGCGAGCAGCGCCGTGATCAGGTCGAGGGCGACCCCGCCGAGCCGGACGGCGTCCGCGCCGGTGAGGCCGTCCGGACGCCGCCGCGCGTGCTCCGCCGTGACGCCCCCGAGGAACTGGCACAGCAGCCGGGCGACCGGGTCCTGCGCGGGTACCGGTACGCCGATCAGCGGGCGCACGCGGTTCTCGGGGAGCGGCACCAGTCTTCTGGGGACCTGGGCGATGAGCGAGGAGTGCGCGACGGCGGCGGGCACGCGCGCGGTGTACGGCCGGGAGCTGTCGAACAGCATGAGGTCCCCGGGCCCGAGCACGACGTCGTGGGAGGCGTCGGCGTAGCTCTGGCGGCCCGCACGGATCAGGGCCAGCTGGTAGCACTCGGGGCCGGTGGCACGGATGAGGCGCGGGGTACGGCGGGCCCTCAGGGGCCCGTAGGTGGGGTCGGCCATGTGGGCGGGGCCGAGCTCCAGCACCCGCAGCACCGCCCGGAACCCGCCGGGTGGCGTCTCGCAGCCGACCCGGTCCAGCACCGTGGGCGCGAGCGTCCGGTCGCACCACGTGCGCCAGGCCTCGAAGCGTTCCGGCACCGCGACGTCGTCCCCGTCGAACACCGTGTGCCACACACGTCCCCCAAGCGTGCGGGTGTCAGCCCCGAGCGGCCGGTGACCGGCCGGGCGCCGACGGTAGGAGGACGAGGCGACGAGACGGCGTACCGGAGGTGAACACACCGGCGGCACCGCATCGTCCGGCGCGGCGCCGGGGCGGCTTCAAGCCTGCCGGAGCAGCCGGTTCACCGCCCGCCCGAACACGTACCGGCCCGCTCCCCGCAGCACCCCGTCGAAGGCGGCCGGCAGCGGGCGTACCCGCAGCTCCTCGCGCCAGATCACGCGGGTCCGGCCGCCGGGCCCGGGGTGCACCTCGATCTCCGCCCAGCCGCGGACGATCCGGCCCCGCTTCTCCAGCCGGCACCGGCCGGGTGCGCCGTCCTCCGGGGGCTCCCAGACGGTCACCTCCATGGTGTCGTCGAAGGAGAGGGGGCCGACGCCGGTGCGGGCCACCACGACCGTGCCGGGGCGGGTCGGCGGGGGAGTGGCGACGGTGACGCGGGTCAGCGGCACGGCCGCGCCGTGGCGGGGCCACTCGGTGAGCCGGCGCCACGTCTCGTCCAGGGGGAGCGGTGCCGTGCGTTCGAGGAAGAAGGTGACCACGCCACGATCGTAGGGAACGCTTCCCGCCCGGCGGTGCTCCCGGCCCCGGGTCACCCGTACGGCGCATCCCGGGGCGCGGCCGAGCGGTCCCGTCGCGGTCGTCGGGCAGCCGCTTCCCGGGCAGCCGCTTCCCGGCCGGAGCAGGTGAGCGAGGACTGTGCGTAACGGATGCGGACGCAGCGTACGAATGTCCGTCGAACTTCGGTTCGAGGTAGAGGGGGTGCTCACCGGGTTACTCGCGCGGACGCGTACGTGGCGGACACGTACGTGACGGCGAGAGGGAGGAGAGCCCTGTGAGCGACCGCCTTGTGAGCGGACGGGCCTGGCGCCGGGCCCTGGTGACCGGCGGAGCCGGATTCGTGGGGTCCCATCTGTGCGGCATGCTGCTCGACGCCGGCGCCGACGTCGTCTGCCTCGACAACCTGGCCACCGGTTCCCGGAGCAACGTGGCCGAACTGGAGCGGCGGCGCGGCTTCCGGTTCGTCCGGGCCGACGCCACCGACCCGCACGCCCTGCGCGGACTGCCCGGCCGGTTCGACCTCGTCCTGCACTTCGCCTGCCCGGCCTCGCCTGCCGACTACCTGCGGCTGCCGCTGGAGACCCTCGACGTCGGCAGCACCGGCACCCGCAACGCCCTGGAGCGGGCCCACGCCGACGGCGCCCGCTTCGTCCTCGCCTCCACCTCCGAGGTCTACGGCGACCCGCTGGAGCACCCGCAGCGCGAGACGTACTGGGGCAACGTCAACCCGGTCGGCCCGCGCAGCGTCTACGACGAGTCCAAGCGGTTCGCCGAGGCGCTGACCACCGCCCACCGGCAGGTGCACGGCACCGACACCGCCATCGTCCGCATCTTCAACACCTACGGGCCCCGCATGCGCACCGGCGACGGCCGCGCCGTGCCCACCTTCATCGCCCAGGCCCTGGACGGCATGCCCCTCACCGTCGCCGGCGACGGCAGCCAGACCCGGTCCCTGTGCTACGTCGACGACACCGTCGACGGCGTCCTCGCCCTGGCCGCCTCCGGCGAGACCGGGCCGGTGAACATCGGCGGCGGCGAGGAGATCACCATGCTGGAGCTGGCGCGGCGCATCGTCGAGCTCACCGGCTCCGGCTCCCGCATCCGGTTCGTCGAACGCCCCGTCGACGATCCCGGCCGGCGCCGGCCCGACACCGCCCTCGCGCGGGAGCGGCTCGGCTGGCAGCCCCGCGTCGGCTGGAGCGAGGGGCTGGAACGGACCATCGGCTGGTTCGCGCACTCCGTCGCGGCCTGACCCGATCGCCTCTGGACGCAGATCGTGATATAGCGGGCCATTTCTGTAATTGAGCTGTCTCCAAGTGTTTGAGACAGCCGCAGTGCGGCACCCGCGAAGCCCAGAAGCACCACCCGCACCACCCGCACCCACAGAACGGACACCACCCACCACCCACGACGCACCACCCACCGCACACGAAAGACCCACCCGCCGCCCGGGACGGAGCACCCCCCATGCGCATCCTCGGTATCAACGCCCTGTTCCACGACCCCGCCGCCGCCCTCGTCGTCGACGGCCGGACCGTCGCGGCCGCCGAGGAGGAGCGCTTCAGCCGCCGCAAGCACGGCAAGCGGCCGGTGCCGTTCTCCGCCTGGGAGATGCCGGAACTGTCGGCGCGCTGGTGCCTGGAGTACGGCGGTGTGCGGCCGGAGGAACTCGACGCCGTCGCCTACTCCTTCGACCCCAAACTCGCCCGTCCCGCCCGCGACATGGGCCTGGACGACCCCTGGGACCCGCTGCGCCTGGAGTACGCCCGCCGCGCCCCCGGGTTCCTCGCAGAGGCGCTGCCCGGACTCGACCCCGAGCAGGTCGTCTTCGTCCCGCACCACGTGGCGCACGCCGCCTCCGCCGGCCCCGCCTCCCCGCACCCCGACAACGACGTCCTCGTCCTGGACGGCCGCGGCGAGTGCGCCTCCCACCTCGCGGGCCGCTACCGCGACGGCAAGCTCGACACCCTGTTCACACAGGCGCTGCCGCACTCCCTCGGCCTGGTCTACGAGGAGCTGACCGAGCACCTCGGCTTCCTGCGCAGCAGCGACGAGTTCAAGGTGATGGCCCTCGCCTCCTACGGCAAGCCCCGCTTCCTGGAGAAACTGCGCGAGCACGTCCACGCCACCGGCGACGGCGGCTTCCGCGCCCACGGCGTGAACTGGGCCGAGTTCGCCCCCGCCCGCGCCAAGGGCGAGGACTGGACGCAGGACCACGCCGACCTGGCCGCCAGCGCCCAGGCCGCCCTGGAGGAGACGCTGCTCGACCTCGTCCACTGGCTGCACGGCCAGGCCGGCGGCGAGGCGCTCACCCTGGCCGGCGGCGTCGCCCTCAACTGCGTCGCCAACTCGAAGATCGCCCGGCGGGGCCCGTACCGGCACGTGTGGGTGCAGCCCGCCGCCGGCGACGCCGGCACCGCCCTCGGCGGCGCCCTGCACGTGGCCGCCCAGGAGGGCCCCCCGCAGCCCATGCCCGGCGCCGACCTCGGCCGCGGCTGGAGCGACGAGGAACTGCGCGCCTGGCTGGAGACGGCCGCGATCCCCTACGAGGAGCCGGACGACATCGCCGAGACCGTCGCCGAGGAACTGGCCCGGGACGGCATCGTCGCCTGGTTCCAGGGCCGCAGCGAGTACGGTCCGCGCGCCCTCGGGCACCGCTCCCTGCTGGCCCACCCGGGCCGCGCGGAGAACCTGGAGCGCCTCAACCACGTCAAGGGCCGCGAGGAGTTCCGCCCGGTCGCCCCGATGGTGCTGGCCGACCGCGCCGCCGAGATCTTCTCCGGCGGGCCCCTGCCCAGCCCGTACATGCTCTTCGTGCACGACGTCGCCGCCGCCTGGCGCGACCGCATCCCGGCCGTCGTCCACGTCGACGGCACCGCCCGCATCCAGACCGTCGAGGAGCGCCGCGAGCCGCTCGTCGCCCGCATGCTGGGCGCCTTCGAACGGCGCACCGGACTGCCCGTCGTCGTCAACACCAGCCTCAACACCGCCGGACGGCCCATGGTCGACGACCCGCGCGACGCGCTGGAGTGCTTCGGCTCCGCGCCGGTGGACCTGCTGGCGATCGGGCCGTTCGCGATCCGCCGTGGGAGGGCGTTCGCATGACCTCGTACGCCGTCGTCGTCCCCACCCTCGCGCGCGACACGCTCGCCGACTGCCTGGCCGCGCTCGCCGCCGCGACGGGGCCGCGCCCCGAGCAGATCGTCCTGGTCGACGACCGGCCCGAGCCGGAGGCCGACCCGGGCGCGCTGGAGCACCCGCTCGGCGTCCTCGGCGACCTGCGCGCCCGCACGGTGGTGCTGCGCAGCGGCGGGCGCGGACCGGCCGCCGCCCGCAACACCGGCATACGGGCGGTCACCGCGCCGTGGACCGCCTTCCTCGACGACGACGTCCAGGTCGGTCCCCACTGGTGCGACCAGCTCGTCCAGGACCTCACCGAGGCCGCCCCCGACACCGGGGCCGTCCAGGGCGTGATCGCCGTCCCGCTGCCCGGCGAGCGGCGCCCCACCGACTGGGAACGCGGCACCGCGGGCCTGGCGCGGGCCCGCTGGATCACCGCCGACATGGCCTACCGCACCGAGGCGCTCAAGCAGGTCGGCGGCTTCGACGAACGCTTCACCCGCGCCTTCCGCGAGGACGCCGACCTCGCGCTGCGCGTCCTCGGCGCGGGCTGGCGCATCCGGCAGGGCCGGCGCACCACCCGGCACCCGGTACGCCCCGCCTCCCGCTGGGTCTCCCTCGCACAGCAGCGCGGCAACGCCGACGACGCCCTGATGCGGCGTCTGCACGGCGCCGACTGGTGGGAGAAGGCGGTGGCGCCCCGGGGCCGTATCCGCCGGCACGCCGCCATCACCGCCGCCGGGGCGGCCGCGCTCGTCCTCGCCGCCACCGGGCGCCCGCGCGCCGCCGCGCTCGCCGGGCTCGGCTGGGCCGCCGGCACCGCCGAGTTCGCCTGGGCCCGTATCGCCCCCGGACCGCGCACCCGGGACGAGGTGACGACCATGCTCGTCACCAGCGCCCTCATCCCGCCGGCCGCCACCTGGCACCGGCTGAGCGGGGCGTGGCGGCACCGCAACGCCCCCGCCTGGCAGGAGGTGGCCGCATGAGCCCCGTCAAGGCCGTCCTGTTCGACCGCGACGGCACCCTCGTCCACGACGTCCCCTACAACGGCGACCCCGAGCAGGTACGGCCCGTCAACGGGGCCCGGGAGGCGCTCGCCCTGCTGCGCGAGCGCGGCATCCGCACCGGCGTCGTCACCAACCAGTCCGGGATCGCCCGCGGACTGCTCACCGACGCCGACGTGCGCGCCGTCAACCGGCGCGTCGACGAACTGCTCGGCCCGTTCGACGTGTGGGCGATCTGCCCGCACGGCCCCGACGACGGTTGCCACTGCCGCAAGCCGCAGCCCGGTCTGGTGCTGTGGGCGGCCGGCCGGATCTGCACCGACCCCGCCGACTGCGTCGTCATCGGCGACATCGGCGCCGACGTGGAGGCCGCCCGCCAGGCGGGTGCCCACGGCATCCTCGTCCCGAACGAGCAGACCCGCCCGGAGGAGACGGTGACGGCGGAACACGTCGCCACGGACCTGCTGACCGCCGTCCGCGCGGTGCTCGACGGGCGTCCCCCCCGGCGGCCGGATCATCGCGGACGAACGCCCCGTGGAGCGGGCCTACGCACCGCAGCCGCCGCCCGCCGACCCGTGCGGGAGGCCGCGATGAAAACCGGGGCCGCGATGAAAACCGGGTCCGTGAAGAGCGCCGAGGCGGTGAAGAGGACCGAGGCCGCGCAGGGCGCCGGGGCCGTGAAGAGCGCCGAGGCCGCGCAGAAGACCGAGGCCGCGCGGGGGGCCGAAGCCGTGCGGGAGGCCGGGGCCGTGAAGAGGGCCGTCGTCACCCGGCTCGACAGCTTCGGCGACGTCCTGCTCGCCGGGCCCGCCGTCCGCGCCGTCGCCGCCCGCGCCGAGCACGTCACCCTGCTGTGCGGCCCGCGCGGCGCGCCCGCCGCCCGGCTGCTGCCCGGCGTGGACGAGGTCCTCGTCTGGGACGCCCCGTGGGGCGGCTTCGACCCGCCCGCCGTCGACCGCGCGCAGATCGACGCGCTCGTGGACCGCATCGACGCCGACACGGGCCTGATCCTGACCTCCTTCCACCAGTCCCCGCTGCCCACCGCCCTGCTCCTGCGCCTGGCCGGCGTCCGCTACCTCGCCGCCGACAGCGTGGACTACCCCGGCTCGCTGCTGGACCTGCGCCACCGGCGCGCCGAGCACGCCCACGAGGCCGAGGCCGCGCTCGACCTCGCCGAGGCGGCCGGGTTCCCCCGCCCGGACGACGGGCGGCTGCGCGTGCTGCCCCCGCCGGACGCCACCGGCCTGACCGGGCCCGGCCCGTACGTCGTCCTCCACCCCGGCGCCAGCGTCCCCGCCCGCGCCTGGAGCCCCGAGCGCTGCGCCGAGGCCGTACGCGAACTCACCGCGGCCGGACACCGGGTCGTCGTCACCGGCGGCCCCGGCGAACGCGACCTGACCGCGTACGCGGCGGGGGAGCACGCCCTCGACCTCGGCGGCCGCACCAAAGCCCCCGAACTGGCCGGCGTCCTCGCGGGCGCCACGGCCGTCGTCACCGGCAACACCGCCCCCGCCCACCTCGCCGCCGCCGTCGGCACCCCGGTCGTCTCCCTGTTCGCGCCCGTGGTGCCCGCCGAACGCTGGCGGCCGTACGGCGTGCCGTACGTGCTGCTCGGCGACCAGGACGCGCCCTGCGCGGACAGCCGCGCCCGGGAGTGCCCCGTCCCCGGCCACCCGTGCCTGGACACGGTCACCGGCACCGACGTGGCCGCCGCCGTCGACAAACTCCTGGGGGAAGCATGAGAATCCTCATCTGGCACGTGCACGGGTCGTGGACCACGGCCTTCGTGCAGGGCCCGCACACCTACCTCGTCCCCGTCACCCCCGACCGGGGACCCGACGGCCTGGGCCGCGCCCGCACCTGGGACTGGCCCGCGTCGGTGATCGAGGTGCCCCCGGAGCGGCTGCGCGACGAGGAGATCGACGTCGTCGTCCTCCAGCGCCCGCACGAACTGGCCCTGGTCGACCGGTGGCTGGGCCGCCGCCCGCCGCTGGTCTGGCTGGAGCACAACGCCCCGGACGGCGACGTGCCCGACACCCGCCACCCCGCCGCCGACGTCCCCGGCGTCACCCTCGTCCACGTCACCCACTTCAACCGGCTGATGTGGGACTCCGGCACCACCCCCGCCGCCGTCATCGAGCACGGCATCATCGACCCCGGCCCCCGCTGGACCGGCGAGCTCGACCGCGCCGCCGTCGTCGTCAACGAGCCGATCCGGCGGGGCCGGACCACCGGCACCGACCTGCTGCCGGAGTTCGCCCGCGCCGCCCCGCTCGACGTGTTCGGCATGCGCACCGAGGGCCTCGCCGAGCACATCGGGGTCCCCGCCGACCGCTGCCGCACCCTCGACCTGCCGCAGGGCGAGCTGCACACCGAGCTCGCCCGGCGGCGCGTCTACGTCCACCCCGTCCGCTGGACCTCCCTCGGCCTGTCCCTGCTGGAGGCCATGCACCTGGGCATGCCCGTCGTCGCCCTCGCCACCACCGAGGTGACCGAGGCGGTGCCGCCCGGCGCCGGAGTGGTCTCCCACCGCATCGACGTACTGACCGATGCCGTACGGGACTTCCTGGCCGATCCGGCGCACGCGCGCGCGGTCGGCGAGGCGGCGCGTGCGGCGGCCCTCGCCCGCTACGGGCTGTCCCGCTTCCTGGACGACTGGGAGCGGCTGCTGAAGGAGGTGACCCGATGAGGATCGCCATGGTGTCCGAGCACGCCAGCCCGCTCGCCGCGCTCGGCGGCGTCGACGCCGGCGGCCAGAACGTCTACGTGGCCCGCCTCACCGAGGAGCTGGCCAAGCGCGGCCACGACGTCACGGTCTACACCCGGCGGGACGCGGCCGACCTGCCCGACCGGGTCCCCCTGCCCGGCGGCGCGGTCGTCGTACACGTGCCGGCCGGGCCGCCCGAGGCCGTCCCCAAGGACGACCTGTTCCCCCACATGCCCGCCTTCGGCGCCCACCTGGCGCGGGCCTGGGCGCGCGAGACACCCGACGTGGTGCACGCCCACTTCTGGATGTCCGGCATGGCCTCCCGGATCGGCGCCCGCCCGCACGGCATCCCCGTCGTGCAGACCTTCCACGCCCTGGGCACCGTCAAGCGGCGCCACCAGGGCGCGCGGGACACCAGCCCGCACGAGCGCGTCGGCATCGAGCGGCAGATCGGCCGGACGTGCGAACGCGTCCTGGCGACCTGCACCGACGAGGTGATGGAACTCGCCGACATGGGCGTGCCGACCCGTCAGGTCTCCATCGTGCCGTGCGGCGTGGACGCCGAGCACTTCCGCCCCGGCGCCGGCACCGGCGGCACCCCGCCGCGCCGGCAGCGCCACCGGCTGCTGTCCTGCGGCCGGCTCGTCCCCCGCAAGGGCTACGACCAGGCCATCCGCGCCCTCGTCCACGTCCCGGACACCGAACTCGTCGTCGCGGGCGGCCCGCCCGGCGGCGCGGTCGAGACCGACCCGGAGGGCCGGCGCCTGCTGCGGCTCGCCGAGGAGACCGGCGTCGCCGGCCGGGTGCGGCTGCTGGGCGCCGTCGACCCGCACGACATGCCCGCCCTGATCCGCAGCGCCGACCTGGTGCTGTGCACCCCCGTCTACGAACCCTTCGGCATCGTGCCGCTGGAGGCGATGGCGTGCGGCGTGCCCGTCCTCGCCACCGACGTCGGCGGCCACCGCGACTCCGTCGCCGACGGCGTCACCGGGCGGCTCGTCGCCCCGCAGAACCCCGAGGCGATCGCGGACGCCGCCCGCGCGCTCCTCGCCGACGAACGGCTGCGCCGCCGCTACGGCACGGCCGGCCGGGAACGCGTCCTCGCCCACTACACCTGGCGGCGCGTCGCCGACGGCGCCGAGCAGGTGTACCGGCAGACGCTCGCCGACCACGCCCTGTCGAAGGAGGTGGCGTGATGACCGTGCACCCGCCAGCAGTCGGGCACTGCGACGAACTCCAGGACGCCCTCACCGCGTTCCGCGCCTCGGCGCACATCACCGAGCGCTGGGGCACGCGCCTGGCCGCCGTCCTGGCCGGCGGCGGCCGGCTGCTGGCCGCCGGCAACGGCGGCAGCGCCGCCCAGGCCCAGCACCTGACCGCCGAGATCGTCGGCCGCTACCGCGACGACCGGCCGCCGTTCTCCGCGATCGCCCTGCACGCCGACACCTCCTCCACCACTGCCATCGCCAACGACTACGGCGTCGACGAGGTGTTCGCCCGCCAGGTCCGCGCCCACGGCCGCCCCGGCGACGTGCTGATGCTGCTGTCCACCTCCGGCGCCAGCGCCAACCTGCTGTCCGCCGCCGACGCCGCCCGCGCGGCCGGGGTCCGGGTGTGGGCGCTGACCGGGCCGGCTCCCAACCCCCTGATGGCCGGCAGCGACGAGTCCCTGTGCGTGGAGGCGCCCGCCACGGCCACCGTCCAGGAGATCCACCTGGTCGCCGTGCACATGATCTGCGCGGCCTTCGACGCGGCACTCGAACGCGGCGTCAGGGGCCGCGCGGGAGGCGGGACTTTCGACGGCCACGGAGGCGGGACGCTCGACGGTCACGGGCACGGCGGGCGTGACGGCCACGGGCGTGACGGGCGTGACGGCTACGTACGTGACGGCCATGTGCGTGACGGGCGTGACGGCCACGGGCGTGACGGTGAGGGAGGTGACCGGGCGCATGGCTGACAAGACCCCGCTGCTCGTGGTCGGCGACGCCCTGCTCGACCGCGACCTGAGCGGCTCCGCCGACCGGCTGGCGCCCGACGCGCCCGTGCCGGTCGTCGCCGGGTGCGCCGAACGGGTCCGGCCCGGCGGCGCGGCGCTCGCCGCGTACCTCGCCGCCCGCGACGGCCGCGAGGTCACCCTCGTCGCCGGCCTGGGCGACGACCCCGCCAGCCGCGAACTGCGCGCCCTGCTGGAACCCTGGCTGACCCTGATCCCGCTCCCGCTGAGCGAACCCCTCTCCGAGAAGACCCGCGTCCTGGCCCAGGACCGGCCCGTCGTCCGCCTCGACCGGGGCGGCGGGCACGTCCGCGAGGCCACCGACGCCGCCCGCGCCGCCGTACGCGCCGCCCCCGCCGTCCTCGTCTCCGACTACGGCCGCGGTGCCGCCGGCGCCCTGCGCGACGTCCTCGCCGAACGCCCCCCGCTGGTGTGGGACCCGCACCCGCGCGGCGGCCCGCCCGTGCCCGGCACCCGCCTGGTCACCCCCGCCGAGAAGGAGGCCCACGGCTTCGCCCCGCGGGGCGGCGCGCCGCAGGGCACGCTGCGCGCCGCCGCGCACAGCGCCGCCGCCCTCGTACGGGACTGGCGCGTCGCCGCCGTGGCGGTGACCCTCGGCGCGCGCGGCGCCCTGCTCACCTACGGGGAGCACCCGCTGCTCGTCCCGGCACCCGCCGCCCACCACGGCGATTCCTGCGGCGCCGGCGACCGGTTCGCCGCCACGGCCGCCGCCCTGCTCGCCGACGGCGCGCTGGTGGGGGAGGCCGTGGAGGGCGCCGTCTCGGCCGCCTCCGCGTTCGTCGCCGCCGGCGGTGCGGGCGCCGTGCCCCGCCCCGACGCCCGGCCCGCGCCCACCCCGCCGCCCGACGCGGACGACCCGCACGCCCTGGCCGCCCGGATCCGCGCCCAGCACGGCACCGTCGTCGCCGCGGGCGGCTGCTTCGACCTGCTGCACGCCGGGCACGTCGGCCTGCTCCAGGCCGCCCGGCGGCTCGGCGACTGCCTGGTGGTGTGCGTCAACTCCGACGCCTCCGTGCGGCGCCGCAAGGGCGAGGGGCGCCCCGTCAACCCGCTCGCCGACCGGATCCGCGTCCTGCGCGCCCTGGCCTGCGTCGACGCCGTCGCCGTCTTCGACGAGGACACCCCCGAACGCCTCCTGGCCGACCTGCGCCCCGACGTGTGGGTCAAGGGCGGCGACTACGCGGGCGCCGAACTGCCCGAGGCCGCGCTGCTCCAGGAGTGGGGCGGCCAGGCGGTCCTCCTGCCCTACCTGGACGGCCGCTCCTCCACGGCGCTGATGGAACGGGCGGCGGAGGGGGTGCGATGACCGAGGCCCCCGAGCCCAGCGGCCCCGGCGTCTCTCACGACGGCACCCCCCGTGTCCTCGTCCTGCGCGCCCTGGGCCTGGGCGACCTGCTCGCCGGCGTCCCCGCGCTGCGCGCGCTGCGCCGCGCCCACCCCGGCCACGAGCTGGTGCTGGCCGGCCCCGAGGAGCTGGCCCCGGTCGCCGCGGCGACCGGGGCCGTCGACCGGCTGCTGCCCGCCTCCGCGCCCGGCCGGGCCGTGCCCCGCACCCTGGACTGGACCGGCCCGCCCCCCGACGTCGCCGTCGACCTGCACGGCAACGGCCCGCCCAGCCACCGTCTGCTGACGGGCCTGCGCCCGCGCAGGCTGCTGGCGTTCGCGCACCCGGAGACCCCCGAGGTCGACGGCCCGCCCTGGTATGCCGAGGAACACGAACGGGACCGCTGGTGCCGGCTGCTGACGTCGTACGGCATCGACGCCGACCCCACCGACCTGCTGCTGCCCCGCCCGCCCGGCCCGTCCCCGGCCCCCGGCGCCGTCGTCCTGCATCCCGGCGCGGGCGCCCCCTCCCGCTGCTGGCCCGTCGAGCGGTACGCGGCCGTCGCCGAGGCCCTGCGCGAGCGCGGCCGGCGGGTCGTGGTCACCGGGGGAGCGGACGAGGGCGACCTGGTGGCGCGGCTCGCCAAGCTCGCCGGCCTGCCCGACACGGACGTCTTCGGTGGCGGCCTGCCCTACGGCAGGCTGTCCGCGCTCGTCGCCGACGCCCGCGCCGTGGTCAGCGGCGACACCGGCATCGCCCACCTGGCCGTCGCCCACGGTGCCCCCTCCGTCACCCTCTTCGGCCCGGTCCCGCCCCATCGCTGGGGCCCGCCCGCGCACCCCCGCCACCGCGTCCTGTGGCACCCGGGCCCCGACGGCGACCCGCACGGCCGCGCACCCGACCCGGCGCTGCTGCGCATCACCGTGGACGAGGTGCTCGACGAGCTGCGCGCCCTGGACGCCTTGGAGCCCCCGGACACCCGGGGACCCCTGGACACTTCGGATATCCCGAATACCCGGGACACCCGGGGCACCCCGGACCCCTCGGGCGCCGCCGACACCCCGCCCGCCTGAGCCCGCCCCCACCCCTGCCGAGGCACCATGAGCAACGGACCGTCAGCCATCCGCGAACGGGCGTCCACCGGCGCCACGCGCCCCGCCCCCGTCGGCATCGTCATCGCCACCCGCGACCGCCGCGCGAGCCTCGCCGTCACCCTGCGCCACCTGCTCGCCCTGCCCGAGCGGCCCCGGATCGTCGTCGCCGACAACGCCTCCACCGACGGCACCCGCGCGATGCTCGCCCGCGACTTCCCGCAGGTGCGCGTGGTGGCCCTGCCGTCCAACCGCGGCGCCCTCGCCCGCACCCACGGCGTCCGCGCCCTGGACACCCCGTACGTGGCCTTCAGCGACGACGACTCCTGGTGGGCGCCCGGCTCGCTGAGCACGGCCGCCCGCCTGTTCGACGAGCATCCGCGGCTCGGCCTGGTCTCCGCCCGCACCCTCGTCGGCCCCGCCGACGCGCCCGACCCGCTCAACGACGTGCTCGCCGGCTCCCCGCTCGGCCCGGCCACCGACCTGCCCGGCACCCAGGTCCTCGGCTTCCTCGGCTGCGCCGCCGTCGTCCGCCGCACCGCCTACCTGGACGCGGGCGGCTACCACCCCCTGCTCTTCTTCGGCGCCGAGGAGACCCTGCTCGCCTACGACCTGGCCGCCCGCGGCTGGGGCGTCACCCACTGCCCCGGCGTGGTCGCCCACCACCACCCCGACCCCGCCCCCCGCACCGGCCGCCCCGTCGTCGTGCGCCGCAACGAACTCCTCACCGCCTGGCTGCGCCGCCCCCTGCCGTACGCGCTGGCCCGCACCCGCGCCCTGGCCGCCGAGGCCCGCCACGACCCGCACGCCCGGCGCGCCCTGCGCGAGGCGCTCACCCGCCTGCCCGCCGCCCTGCGCGACCGCAGGCCCCTGCCGCCGCACGTGGAACGGGCCGCCCGCCTCCTGGAGGGAGCGCCCGCGTGACCGACCCGCGCGTCACCGTCGTCGTCATCACCCACAACCGGTGCCCCGAACTCCTGCGCACCCTGGACCGCCTCGCCGAGCTGCCGGAACGGCCCGCGGTGATCGTCACCGACAACGGCTCCACCGACGGCACGTCCCCCGCCGTCGCCCGCCACCACCCGCAGGTGCGGCTGCTGCGTCCGGGCCGCAACCTCGGCGCGGTCGGCCGCAACCTGGCCGTCCGCCACGTCCGCACCCCCTACGTCGCCTTCTGCGACGACGACTCCTGGTGGGCGCCCGGCTCGCTGTCCGGCGCCGCCGACCTGCTCGACCGGCACCCCGCCCTCGGCACGGTCACGGCCCGGATCGTCGTCGAACCGGACGGCACCGAGGACCCGATCGTCGAGGAACTGCGCGACTCGCCCGTCCCGGGCCCGGACTGGCTGCCCGGTCCGGCCCTCGGCTCGTTCCTGGCCGCCGCGACCGTGCTGCGCACCGGCGCTTTCCGCGCCGCGGGCGGCTTCCACCCCCGGCTGTGGCTCGGCGGCGAGGAGGAACTGCTCGCCGCCGACCTGGCGGCGAACGGCTGGTGGCTGACGTACGCCGACCACCTGACGATCCATCACCAGGCGTCGGAGGTCCGGGACGCCACGCTGCGCCGGACGCACGGCATCCGCAACACCCTGTGGTTCACCTGGCTGCGCCGCCCGGCCGGGACCGCGCTGCGCCGCACCCTGCACCTGGCCCGCACCGTCCCGCGCGACGCCGCGTCCGCGCGCGCCTTCGCCGAGGCGGCGGCCGCGCTGCCGTGGGTGCTGCGGGAACGCCGGGTGCTGCCGCCGCACGTCGAGGCCCGGCTGCGCCTGCTGGAACCGGCCCAGCGCGACTCCGAGGCCCGCAGCTACACGGGATGACCCCGCGCCGGCACCGGCGCGGGGTCATCCCGTGTAGCCGCGGGCCTCACTCGGGCCCGCTTCCGGGTCACTCGGAGCCGGCCGGGCGTTCGCCCTTCGGCCCCCGGCCGCGCCACTCCTCGCCCTCCTGGAGCTCCTCGCCGGCCACCCGGTTGGCGTCCTGATCGCTCACGCCGGTGTTCTCGGCGTCCTTGCGGAGCCTGGCCCTGCGGGTGTCGTACTTCTTGCTTCCGGGCTCGGGCACGACGATCACCTCCTGCCGCCCGGGTCCCCGGGGCCCCGGTCAAGCAAACGCCCGGCCCTCCCCGCCCGCTCAGCCCTCCGTCCAGCGGCACAGCAGCCGGAACGCGGCGAACAGCGTCACCGGCCACACGACCGCGAAGGCCCAGATCACGGCCGGCTCGGAGGTGACGATCCCGGTCACCATGAGCGTGACGGAGAGGGCGGCCAGGAGCGCGATCGTCCGCCGCCGCGGGCGGTACGCCGCCGGCCGGGCCAGGACGGGGCGGCGGCCCGACCGGAACGTGCGCATCCACCGGTCGAGCCGGCGGTCGCGGCGCAGGTCGCGTTCCATCTCGTCGAGGATGCGCTGCTCGCGTTCGGTGAGCGGGTAGGCGTTCACTTCTCTCCTCCTCTGCTGCGGTGGCGGGGGCGGCGTCCGGTCCCGTCACCCGGCGGGCCGCGGCTCCAGCCCCAGCGCCTCGGCCAGGCCGTCCGCGCCGTCGGGGCGGGCGCCCGCCCGGAACTCCGCGCCGATCCGCCGGGCCCGCTCCCGTCCCTCGCCCAGACACCACTCCCACCAGCGCTCCAGCCCGGCGGCGAGGCCCGGCCCCTCGGCGTCCTCGGCCGCCAGCAGCGCGGGCCAGCCGCAGGCGCGGGCCTGCGCGGACACCTTCGCGCCGCCCGCGACGGGATCGATGGCGAGGGCCGGTGTCCCCGCCCGCAGCGCCAGCACCAGGCCATGCAGCCGGTCGGTGACGACGAGGTCCAGCCGGGTGAGCACCGCCTCCAGCTGCGCGGGCGTCGCGCACAGCCGCCAGTCGTGCGCGTCGAGCCGTGTCTCCAGCTCCAGGCGCGCGCAGTCCTTCCCGGCCAGCCACCGCGTCACCTCTGCGGCGACCCGCTCGTGCCGGCGCCGCCGCCCGTACTCGTGCTGCCCGTGCGTGAGGATCACCCCGGCGACGGGCCGGGCGGGCAGGCCGGGGGCGCGGGCCGCGAGGTCGGCCGTGGGTTCGGTGCCGGGCGCGTCCCGGGCCAGCACCCGGTCGAAGCCGGTGACGGCGGGGGAGCCGGGGTCGACGGCGGAGACGCCGACGGCGATCCGCACACAGTGCGCGAAGCGCCGGTGCAACTCCTCGACCTGCGGCCCGTGCACCGGACCGCACACGAACACCAGGTGCGAGTACGCCGCCGGATCCACGTCCCCGAAGTGCAGCCCCTCGGCCCGGAACCCGGGACTCCATACGACGTCGTACGCCGCCCCCGTACCGCGCAGCACGTCCTCCACGCGGCGCAGCGCCAGTACGTCCCCGGCGGTCGCCTCCCCGTCCAGGAAGCTGAACCACCCCGTCACCAGGATCCTCTGCCGTCCGTGCACGGTTCCCACGAGTGCCCGGCGGGACGGCGGGCAATCCCGCCGCTCACCCGCTCACCCTTCTCGCGCGGCGGCACCACCGGTCCGCTCCAGCCGGGGAAGGGGAGCGGAACCCGGCGGCCGGCCCCCGGCGGCCGGCCCCCGGCAGGGGCGGCGCCCTCCTCACCGGGGATCGGGAGATCGTCTCAGAGCCAGCCGAGCTTTGCCGCCTTCAGGCCCGCCTCGAAGCGGCTCCTGGCATCGAGCTTTTCCATCAGGGAGGACATCTGGCGTCGCACGGTGCGCAGCGAGACCCCCAGCCGCTTGGCCGCGGCGTCGTCCGTCAGGCCACTGGCCAGAAGCTTCAGCAGCTGCCGCTCGCTGGTGCTGATGCCACCTGCGGTCTGCCGGGTGCCGAGCGGGACCGCGCTCTCCCAGACCTGGAAGAAGAGGGCACACAAGGTGGCGACGACGGCGGGTTCCCGGGTGCACAGTGCTCCCCGCCGGGTGTTCGCCGGGTCGATCGGCACCAAGGCGACTTCGCGGTCGAAGACGAGGAACCGGGGCGGGAGAACCGGGGCGGTCCGCACCTGGCCGCCCGCCTCGGTCATCCAGCGCGCGTAGGCGAGCGTCACCATGTCGTTGCGCATGCTGTCCTGGTAAAGGGTCAGCAGGTCGACCCCGCGGTCCAGCGCCTCCTCGTCGAGGGGGCGCGAGGCGTCGAGGCTCGCCTGGGACTGGGCGCCACCGGGCATCACGGCCAGGCACTCGTCGCGCAGGTCCTTGGTGAGCAGCTCCAGCCGCTCGTGGATCGAGTCCAGCCCGAGCAGCACATCGGCACCCGGCGTCTCGCCGTCCCGGGTGCCCAGCTCGGCGATCGCCTGGGCCGCGGCCAGCTTGGCGGCCGCCAGGCGCTGCTGCTGGGCGAGGACCTCCTGCTCCTTCTTCCGCAGCATCACCTCCAAGGCGAGTTCCGGTCCGAGCACACGCAAGCCACCGGGCCGGTCCCGTGACTGCCGCACCAGGGTGAGGTCCGCCAGCCGGTCCAGGGCCGCGCGCACATCGGCCTCGGACAGGTCCAGCTCACGGCTCAGCTCCAGGACTCCGAGCTCCGGTCTGGACAACATGATGCGGTACACCGCTTCCGACTGCGCGTCCAGCCCCAGCATTTCCAACATGGATCCCCCCGGATTGGTTGTCACGACTTCACGCCCAGCACCAATGCGCCGCGATCTTCCCAGTACCTCCATATCAGTGCAAGGAGCAGTCACTTGGTGAACTAGTGGCGGAAGTTGCATGAAAGTGCCAGGCCGCATGGTGCCAGTGCGTAGTGCTGTCCTGGGCGGCACCGGCCGGGCAGAGTGAGAGTCACCGAAAGCCACGGCGGCCGAAGAGGCTCGCGGCGCACCGGTATCCGTATCCATGTCGTCTGAGGTTGGTCATGTCTCGTACCGTTCAGCTCTCTCGTAGCGCCCTGCGCGGCCTCGCCCTCACCGCTCTGCTCGGAGCCGCCCTCTTCGGGACGGCGATGGCGGACAAGGGCGGACGACCGGGCCCGGCCGTGGAGGCCGGTGCTCTCGGGCCGGCCAACACGCCCGGGGCCGACATCGGCTGGGACAGCGCACCGCTCGACGAAGCGGTCTGAGCGCACCGCCCTCACAGATGGATCTGCCATGTTCGTCGTCCATCTGTACCTGACGGGCTCGGCGTCGCCCCCGAGCCCGGCCGATGCCCACGCGGTGCAGGACCTGATATGGGCCCACGCCGGTCCGTGGCACCGGCTCGAGCACGTCCTGGCACGGTGCGAGCCCGACGGGATCGGGCTGGTGCTGTACCTCTCGGCCCCCACGGCCGACCGGGCCACCGAGCAGGCCGCGAACCTCCTGGCCGGCGTACGGGGGACCGGAGTGCTGGCGCGTTACACCTTCCCCGAGAGCGGCTGATCTCCGCTCTCCCCGGCGGGCGCCCGGTGCCGCCCGTGCTCTTCCGGGCCGCGCGGACGCGCGCAACCCGTGCGGGACCGCCCGGCCGGCCGCAACCGCACGCACACGCCTCTTCCACCCCCGCCGCGAGTCACACCATCATCACTTCACACCTTTTCTGAGGAATTGTCATGCCCAGAAACACCTCCCTGCGCTCCACCGCGCTCGCCATCGCCCTCACGGCGTCCCTCTCCGGCGGTCTGCTCACCGTCGGGACCGGCGTCGCCGGCGCGGCTCCGACGCCGCCGGACGCCGGCACGTCGGCCCACCTCCAGGCCAGCCCCGGACAGGGGCCGGTGACGCCGGCGGCCGGGGAGACCACGCTGTCCACGAGGGCGACCGCCCCGGCCATCACCCGCAGCGAGGTCATACAGCGGGCCAAGAGCTGGGTCGGCATCGGCCTGGACTACAGCTGGACCGGCAGCCACGACGGCTACCGCACCGACTGCTCGGGATACGTCTCGATGGCGTGGCGCCTCAGCTCCTCGCTGACCACCGACACCTTCGCCGGCGCCGGGGTCACCACCTCGATCTCCAAGGCGGACCTGAAGCCCGGCGACGCGCTTCTCAACGACGCCAGCGGCGCCAACGGCCACGTCGTTCTCTTCGGCAAGTGGGTCGACAGCGCCCGCACCAGCTACATGGGGTACGAGTTCACCGGCAGCGGTGTCCACTACCGGGAGATCCCCTACCCCTACTACTCGGGCTACGGCACCTTCGTACCGGTCCGCAACAAGTCCGTGGAGGACGACGTCACCGCCCCCGCCGACCCGGGGATGACGGATCTGACGGCGGGTGACTTCAACGGTGACGGTCGTGCGGATCTGGTCGCGGTGGAGGTGTCGTCGGGGAAGCT